>JAGVCC010000495.1 GCA_020059395.1 Chitinophagales bacterium
CAAAAGTTAGGTTTGATAATAGTAAACTGCTTAAATTTTTACCACAGTTTAATTACAGCAGCGTGCAGGATACTGTAATTAAAGTTTGTAAAGTGTTAGTGAATAAAACATAGTATCCTTTCAGTTTATTTACTCATCACTTTTTTCCAAAGCTCCGGTATGCGGCTTATCCATACCAGTTCTCTTTGTACAATGCCGGCTTCTTTAGCGGGTGCACCCCAGTATGTTTTACCGCCTTCTAAATTACTGCCAACGCCGGTGCGGCCAAGCAGCGTTGCGTTTTCCCCAATAGTAAGGGTTTTGTTTATAATGCAGCCGCCCCAAATAGTTACCCCGTCTTCAATAGTGGTACAGCCGCCTACAACCACATTGGCTGCAAACAAACAGTTTTTTCCAATTACTGTGTCATGCCCAACATGTATCATGTTATCAAACTTTGTCCCTTTACCAATAATAGTATCATTACTAACACCACGGTCAATGGTACAGCCAGCACCAATTTCCACGGCGTCTTCAATTAGCACACGGCCGCAGTCGGGCATTTTTTTATACCAAACTTCACGGTCTTTTTTGCTGTTATAATAAAATGCACTGCTGCCAATTACGGTGCCGCTTTGTATAATAACATTGTCACCAAGCACACAAAAATCTCCAATGGTTACATTTGGGTAAATAACACAGTTGTTGCCAATTACCACATGATGGCCAATATACGCACCGGGATATATAAAACTGTTTGCTCCAATTATAGCAGTGTCACTGATAGTTTTATCAGCTGGTAAAAAAGGACGGAAGTGATGTACAATTTTGCTATAAGCTTCAAAAGGGTTTTCAACAACAAGCAATGCTTTGCCTTCAGGCACAACAGCTTCTTTATTTATAATTATAAAACTTGCTGCGCTGTTAATGCATTTATCATAGTACTTTGGGTGATCTACAAAAACTAAATCACCTGCTTCAACTTTGTGTATTTCATTAATGCCGGTAGCCTGCCCATTGTTATTACCAATGAGTTTTGCATTGATGAATTCGGCTATCCAGCTAACTGCAACAGGTGATGGAAACTGCATAAAGAATAAATTTTGGCAAAGGTATAAGCTTTGTGGGGATTTGCATTTTTGCCATTTGCACACAAAACTTAAAATAAAACCGCAGTTGCTAAAAATAATTTAAGCAGCAGCATACAGCCAAAAATTACTCCTTACGCTGCAACACTGCAGCTGCTGTTTAAAATATCCTGAAAGTATTTTTTTGAAAATAGAAAAAGCCACACGCTGAAGTATCAGTAAAATCAATGGTTTCAGCAGATTTAATTTTTTGCAGCAGCACTTGCATTAATTGTATTGTGTAGCTGCGTTGCTGAAAAATGTAAAATAGCAGAACGCAAATCCACTTCCATTATCCACAGCGGCATTTAAAATGTTAATAAAATTTTTTGGAAATAATTTTACTGTAGAAAAAATTCTTTTTAATATTGTGAAGGGAATTTCTTCCCGGTACTTACTAACCCATCTATATAACAAAGCCTGACGTTAAAAAGTCGGGCTTTATTATTTTTAAAACTCTTATTTTTTTTATGAGTAACATGATATTTACCGTCAATGATTTTTTTATAAGCACCGATAAAAATTTGCTGGATGTAAATTGTATATACAATTACCTGACCAAAGAAAGTTACTGGGCAAAAAATATTTCTGCAACTGTTGTTGAAAAATCAATAGCCTGCTCTGTTTGCTTTGGAGTGTATAGAAAAGAACAAACAGCAATACAAGTGGGCTTTGCAAGAGTGATAACGGATCATGCAACATTTGGTTATTTGGCTGACGTTTTTATACTTAAGGCATACAGAGGCATTGGACTTAGTAAATTGCTGATGCAAACAATTATGGAAAACCCGGGGCTGCAAGGTTTTAGGCGCTGGCTGCTGGCAACAAAAGATGCACATGGCCTGTATGAAAAATTTGGCTTTACACTGCTTGAAAATACCGGCAGGCTGATGGGTTATAAACCTTTTGATGAATATGCCCCACTAAACTAATGCGGCACAGTTATATGATGTATCTTGCAGCAAATAAATTTTCAACATGCTAAAGTCAATGACAGGTTTTGGAAAAGCCGAACAAACGGTAAATGAAAAAACTTTTTTGGTGGAAGTAAAAGCACTTAACGGTAAGCAACTGGAGCTACAGGTAAAGCTGCCGCCACTGTTAAGGCCTTATGAATTTGAAATTCGAAATATTGTTCAAGAGCATTTGGTACGTGGTACTATTGACTGCATGATTACCATAAAACAAAATGGCGCTTCAAAGCCGGTAAATATAAACACTGATTTAATTAAAGCGTATTACAGGCAAATTGATGAGCTGGCATCAGAACTAAAAATTGATACCAACTCTGTTTTAAGCGCTTTACTGCGCTTGCCCGAAGTGGTAACCCCAACAACAGATGTGCTGAGCGAAAACGATTATGCTGAATTTAAAAAAGTATTGTTGGCAGCATTAAGCGCTTTAAACAAACACCGGGTAGATGAAGGCAGCATACTGGAAAAAGATTTAATAAAACGCATTGCCAATATTAAAGAGCAGGAAGAAGCTATACTGTTACTGGAACCAAACCGCAAAACAAGAATTGTAGATGAAATAAACCAGCTGCTTGAAAAAAATGTGGGCAAAGAAAACATTGACAATAACCGCATGGAGCAGGAGCTGATTTATTACATGGAGAAGATTGATATACACGAAGAACAAATACGCCTGCGTCAGCACTGCGAATATTTTGCCTCTATTTTGCAAGAGGCGGATGAAAGCAAAGGCAAAAAACTAAGTTTTATTTTACAGGAAATAGGCCGTGAAATTAATACGACCGGAAGCAAAGCATATGATGCTGCAATACAAAAGTGCGTGGTAAAAATGAAGGATGAGCTTGAAAAAGCAAAAGAGCAAGTGCTGAATGTCTTATAAAACAGCAATCCCGTTTAATAAAAATGAGAAACAAAAATATTTTTGTAACACTGTTTTGTTTGTGTGTTTTGTTTTCATGCACACAAACAAATGTTTTTGAAAATAACACCACCATACCGGGCAACGCCTGGAAAAACAGTTTTACAGTAAAAGGGAGTTTTAAAGTAAGTGATACTGCTTCGCCTTACAAAACATATATTGTATTGCGCCATACAGATGCATACCGGTATAGTAACATATGGCTTAACCTTGGTTTACAATCACCAGGAGACAGCATGCGTTACAGTAAAATAAATATAGAGCTTGGTACAGATGCCGGTGGCTGGATGGGAACAGGCATGAATGATATTTGGGAAATGCGCCAGCTAATACTGATACCTCTTAAAAAAAATGGTATATACAATTATAGTATCAGTCAAATAATGAGAGATGACCCACTGGCGGCAGTATTAAGCGCCGGTCTTAGGGTGGAAAAGCAGTAGTTTTTAAAATTTTAACAGTACCTGCATCACAAAAACCCTAGCTGCTCGTTTTAACAAAACAATTCTTTATTTTGCATACATGAAATGTAAAGTCCTTACCATTTTAGCCGTTTTTTTTACAGTAACCAATACTAAGGCGCAACGTTTTGCAATGCGGCATGAGTATGTGCAGCAGGGAGAGTTTGGTATAACTGCAGGTGCTGCCCATTATTTTGGCGATTTAAATACAAGAGCTGCTATTAACCGGCCAAAACCAGCTTTGGGTTTATTTTTTCGTAAGCAATTTGGCAACTATACCGGTTTAAGAGTAAGCGCACATTATGCCCAGTTAGGGTATAGCGATGTATATAGCAAAAATCAGTATCAAAAAACCAGAAATTTAAGCTTTAACTCAAATATTTGGGAAGTAGCACTGCAGGGAGATTTTAACTTTTTTCAATTTGTGCCCGGTGACCCAGACTACCTTTTTACCCCATATGTAACTATAGGCGCTGGTATATTTACATACGACCCCTATGCATTTTTAGGTGGGCAAAAAGAATTTTTAAGGCCTTTAGGTACCGAGGGGCAAACCTTAGGGTATCAGGGCAGAAAGCAGTATAACACAATGGCGTTTTGTTTTCCATTAGGTGCTGGTGTTAAGTATAACATAAGCGAAAAACTAAACCTTTCCTTTGAAGTAACACAGCGTTTTACCACCACTGACTATTTAGATGATGTTAGTACAACTTATATAGGCGCAGGCCGTTTTGGTACATTGGCAAATGGTGATCCTACAACAGCGGGTTTGCTTCAAGACCGTTCTTACGAACTGGATGCAAATAATACTATTGGTGCAGAAGGAAGACAAAGAGGCTGGAGCAAACAAAAAGACCAGTATATTTTTGCCGAAGTAGGAATATCTTTCAACATAAGCAGTTACAGGTGCCCCGGCACTAAATAGATAAAATTTTTTATTCGACGAATGGCGCTGAAATTTCAGCGCCATTTTTTTGCCCTGTCAATTTCTTATCTATCTTTACAGTCTCCCCAATTAAATAGGTGATGCATGTACATCATCTCAATTTTCTCCCGTATCTAAGAAGAACATTTCTGCAAATCCTCTAATTTCTGTGATGGAACCATAGTTTTTTTCATCCGACTAACAACGTAAACTATGGACTTCATTCGCAACTGCATGCTTACTGCAGTTACACTGCTTTGTATTTGCATAAATACAAAAGCACAAACGGTGTATTATCCGGCTTTGTCTTCTCAATTAATGAAGGCAACTGCCGAAGATATGGCTGGCTTATTGCAAAAAGCAATACCAGGCAGCCAGTTTACCACACAATCATATACACAAACTCCGCTAAATGGCATAGTTATCAATTATGATAACAGTATTAACAGTAACCAGGCCTGCAGGGTACAGGGAGATGGTGTAGGCTTTATAAAATTTTCAGCTTCAGAAGATAATGGACTGCATTTCGGTATTTATCAGTATTTAAACAATCTGGGTTTCAGGTTTTATCAGCCCGGCAGCATTTGGCAAATTACGCCTGTATTAACATCTGTATTTAAAAAGATAGACACCGTTTATACCACTGCTTATAAATACAAAAGATGGTTTGTGAGCGGCGGCCATAACAGATGGGCTATGGATAACACCACAGCATACAACTGGGATTTTTACTTTGGGGAAAACGGACATAACTGGGCTTTATATCAGCGCCGTAATGGTATGCTTGGTGCAAATAATTTTAGAGGTCACAGAGGCGATGTTATGAGCGGCAATTATTTAGCGGCATTACAAAGTAATCCATGTTATGTGGCAAACTTTAACGGATCAAGACAGGCGAGTAACCGAAGTGTGCCCGATGTGTTCAATGCTGCTGCAACCAGCTTATGGGCCAGTACTATTGAAGAAAAATTTATCACTTACAAAAACAGTATTAAAAATAACCCTACATTTTATGTAAACCAAAACCGCAACTTTAATTATTATTACGGCAATATTAGTATTGAAGTGCCAGATGGCGGCCGCTGGGGAAACTCAAAAGATAATGATGTTTGCGGTGCAAAAGATTACCCAAAAGCATCAGACCAGCATTTTACACTGGCAAATATTACCGCACAAAAAATACTAACAGCAAATCCGGGAATAAACTTTCAGTTATATGCCTATTCTGACCATTCCGATGTGCCGTCTCCCTCAATCAGCATAAATAAAAATATTGATGTACAATTAATACCGGGTGTGTACCAATTAGAAACAAGTACCAATGGTATACGCAACAGGTGGTATAACAGGCATCATTCAGTATCGGAGTATCAATACCTTAACCTTAGCGGCTGGAGTGGAGAAACGCCATACTTTAACTGGAGCGATTTAAAAAACACTTTACAAATTGCAAAAGATAGAAAAAGCCAGGGCATTATATGGGAAGCTGCTCCCTCAAAATTTGCAAGCCTGCCATATTTGCTGGCCGCAAATACAAATCTTATTAACGGCACTGCTGTTGAAAATACTTTGCAGGAATTTTGTAATAATATGTTTGACGCTGCAGCACCAACAGTGTACCAAATACTGCAGCTATGGGGTAACGATAAAAGCACTCCAAACAAACAACGCATGCAGTTATACCTGCAGTTATTAAGCAAAGCGGATGCCCAAATTCAAAACGCACCTGCTGTTGTAAAAGAAAGAATGCTGGAGTTAAAAGCATACATGCACTACATGGTATTGTATTTTGATGTGGCTAATGATGACCAGGCTAAAACCGCCAATACCGATAAAGACGCAGCAATTTGTATGTACGCCGCAAAAACCAACCGTATGCAACTGGTTAACAGCTATTATATAATTACAACCATTGCCGCCCGGTACAGCAATACCAGCGATTTTTTTGTAAAGTACAATGCAACAAACGGCACTGCGTATGCTAGTGGCGCACTTTCTTTAATTACAGCCGCAGAAATTGAAAATGATTTTAAAAATGATGTTAGCAAATATGCCAGCGGCATACAACAGTTTACTTATAACACTGCTACAGATGTAAAAGAGCAATTTAAAGATGCAAAACTGGCTCCTTTAAGTAAAATAAACCTGCAATTGGGGTATACCAATGGTGCTAATTTTTACAATAAAACTGCCTTTAACATTATTGCGTCTTCAGCCGGTAAATTCACCATTAATTACACCCCACGTTTTGATATGCCGGGTAATGGCTACATGAATTTTTTAGTAGAAAATACCGATAAAACACTGCAAATAATTACAGATGTCAGCATAGATAACAGCAGCAGTAACGGCACCCTTACCGTTACGCTGCCTGCCGCTGGCAATTACATGCTTACCATCACCTCAAAACATAAAACAGCCGCTGCCATTTCCATAAATACAGGCGCCCATTATTTTTATAAAAACAGTGCTTTTTTAGGTAATAAAACAGAAAGCTACCGTGAAGATGTGGCCAGCCTGCCCGGCTATTTTTATGTGCCTGCAGGGGTAAACAAGGTATACTTTACTATAAACAACAGTTTCTCAAACGGCAAGTTTGCCACTGCGGCTGCAATAAACAACAGCTTTTTAATTAAAAACAATAAAGGGACTTTAATGCTGCCACAATTTGCAACCACAAAAGACTCTGCTTTGTTTTACTTAGAAGTACCATCAACGGCTAATGGCACTTTTTTGCAGGCAACTAATATGGGCCAATACAATCTGCAGTTTGTAAATATCAGTAATTTACTTTGGTATGCTCAGCCAGCACCCGATACAAAAAAAAACGATACAGAAGAAAACGCATCTTCTTTTCATAGTCCCCAATTAATTCAGGCCGCAGTAATGTATCCCAATCCGTCTGCCGGGGTATTTAACTGCATGGTAAATGGCGCCAATGCAAAAGCTGATGACATTGCTGTGTTTAGTACATCGGGTACTAAAATTGCAAACTTTAAAAACACCAGTCAGTTTAACATTACCACTGCTGCACCCGGTGCGTATGTATATCAGTTAACAATAAAAGGTGTTTTGTACAAAGGGAAAATTATTAAGCAATAATAAAGTCTGTTAGTTCGGATGTGTACAAAGGCCCTGGAGTAATTCCGGGGCTTTTTACTATTTTACAGGCATGAAAAAAACAGCCATTTTACTCACCATTTTATTTATTGCAACACTTGTAATTGCACAAACAAAAGTTGTTTATAATGCATACAAGCCAGGCTTAAGTATGAGAGATAAGCCGGGCTCTCTGTCTACTGTACTTACTAAAATACCTTATGGCGAAAAGGTAACACTTGTTAATGCTTTTAATGATACCACTACAGTTGTAAATGAAGGAATGAAAGGCTACTGGAATTTGGTAGAGTATAAAGGGCATCAGGGTTATGTGGTGGGTATTTATTTACTGGATATAGTGCCGCCCAAAGCAACAGTAAAAACTATGGCAGATTATTTTAAACAAATAAGCACACCAGCCGGAGCCGCCGTAACCGCTGTTACAGGCAATAAAGACAGCGAAATGTACAGCAGTTTAAAAAAGCAACTGTATAAAAACGGCTGCGAATATCATGAAGCAAATTTTTATGAATCGGGCTATAACACATACTTTATTCCTGAGCTTACTTTGCAGCAAGGCTTTATTTTAACAAGGCTAATACCGGAGTTTAAAGATGTTTTTAAAGCAACAGATATGTATCCATCTGCCAATAAAAAAATAAAAATGACAGGGCCGGGCGAGGGAGAAAAAGAAATTAAAATATATGCTGATGAAGGTGCCAACTGGATTAATAAAATAACTGTTGGCTATGAACAAGGGGCCGTATATGAGTTTGAAATATTTGAGCTGCATGGGCAATTAGTAATAAGTTATGGAGGAGGAGTGTAGTACATAATTTCAAGAAAATGGGAGTATATTAAGTCGTTTCTACTTTCTTCTAATGAAATAAAACTCACCTAACTTCCAATGCACAACATTCGATGCAGGTTCACAAGCTGCAACAATTTATTCAAAATTTTGCACGCCCATGTGTAAAACTGCGCAAGTTGCTGCTATAGTTATGTATTTATGCCAATAGAATAGTAGGTTGGCAGTAATGCAGTGTCATTATTTTGATACGAAAATACCGAAGTCATTTTTTAAATCCTGCAAAGTGTGTAAAAGGCTTTGGTACTCAGTAAAAAGCACTTCGTGCTGCTGTAGCGTTTCGTCAGCAATATATCCATCATAATTTGAGGCTGTTTGTATTTGCAGCTTGCGTTCATGCTGTTTGATAAGCTGCTTAAGGTCGTGAATGTTAATTTGCTGAATGTAAAACTGGTTTTGAAAATGCTCCACTTCTGTAAGCAATTCTTTATTATACTGATGAGATGCGGATTGCTGTAACTGTATGCCCAATTGGGTCATTCCTGCTTTTTGCAACCGCAAATCTTCTCTCCATGAAGCGCATTCGGATATATGCTGTGCAGCATCTAAAGTAACCATAGCATTATTTTTTTAAGTATGATAAAATATTGTTGGTACCATCAAAGAGCGCAATAAATGTAAACACTGTTTTTATAAAGTGCAACAACCTTTTTTGCACCTTTAGCATTAGGTGCTTATTTTGGGCATAAAAAACAACGCAAATGCTTATTGCGGCTAATTTTTACTACTTTTGCCGCCCAAATAATTACCCATAAAAAGGGTATTTTTACTGCTAATGAGCCAAAAAGAAAAGATAAACCTGCAACGCCTGCCAAAGCATATTGCCATAATTATGGATGGTAATGGCCGATGGGCACAGGAAAAAGGCGAAGACCGCCTTTTTGGCCATTTAAACGGTGTGGAAAGTGTGAGGGATATTGTAGAAGGTGCGGCAGAGCTGGGTGTACAATATCTTACCCTGTATGCTTTTAGTACAGAAAACTGGGACCGGCCGGCTTATGAAGTTACCGGCCTTATGGAATTGCTTGTTGAAACTATCAGAAAAGAGGTGCCCACTTTAAATAAAAATAATATCAGCCTGCATGTAATTGGCGATACCTCAATGCTGCCGCCTGCAGCACAGCAAGAGCTGAGTGAAGCCATTAACGAAACCAGTGCTAACACAGGCCTTCATCTTATAATGGCACTTAGCTACAGCAGCCGCTGGGAAATAAATAATGCTGTTAAAAATATTGCTGCAGATGTAAGGGATAATAAACTGCAACCTGAAAATATTACTCAGGAAACAGTGCAGCAGTATTTGTGCACTAAATATTTTCCTGACCCGGAGCTTATGATACGCACAAGTGGAGAATACAGAATAAGCAACTTTTTACTGTACCAGCTTGCCTACAGTGAATTATACTTTACAAATACTTTATGGCCTGATTTTAGAAAGGAAAATTTATACGAAGCCATAATTGATTACCAAGGCAGGGAAAGGCGGTTTGGTAAAACAAGCGAACAGCTAAAAACAACTATAAAAACAGATATATTTTAAAGGGCATAATACCCAAGATTAACAAATACTTTTAATTAATGGGGGTAATTTGCCGCTGCTAAAAAACTAATTGGATGCACTTTATTTACAAAAGAATTTTATTTTTTTCCGCTTTGTTATGTTTAAGTGAGTTTGCGGCGGCACAACAGCCAGACTCTGTCACTTCTGTTAACCCGGAATTGCAGGCCATATTCACCTCAAAATTTCCAAAAGAATATACTATTGCCGGCATTACAGTTGGTGGCACAAAGGCCTTTGATGAAAACCTGATTATTTCTATATCTGGTCTTGCCGTTGGCGATAAAGTGCAAATACCCGGTACTGATGTTTTTGGAAAAGCTATTTCTAAACTTTGGAAGCAAAATTTAATAAGCAAGGTAGAAATTTATTTTACTAAACTGGAAGGAAGAGATTTGTATGTGCACATTGAACTTACAGAGCGCCCCCGCCTGGGAGAGTTGAAGTTTGAAGGCATAAAAAAAGGTGAGAAAGATGATCTGGAAGGCAAAGTGCCCTTAGTAAAAGAGCGTGTGGTTACTGAGAATATGAAGCTAAGCGCTATTGAAGCCATAAAGAAATATTATTACGATAAAGGCTACCGCAATATTGAGGTAACGCTTAAAGAAGAAATACTGCCTAACCTTAACAATGCAGAGGCAATAACTTTTGTAATTGCAAAAGGAAATAAAGTACGCATCAATTCCGTAAACTTTAGCGGTAACGAAACCATTGCCGAGCAAAAGCTAAAAAAGCAGATGAAGGGTACTAAGGAAATGACCCGTTTTACTTTGTATCCGGTAACAGTTCCTAATCCTTTTGGAGATACTGCTAAAAAAACAACTTTTAAGCAATACATAAATGATGTGGGTTTTCTGTCATTGTCTAAAACCCGTGATATTCTTGATCCATATTTTCGGTTTAAAATGTTTAGCTCTGCCAAATTTAACGAAAAAAAATATGGTGAAGATAAAGAGCAGGTGCTGGATTACATGAACTCACAGGGTTACCGTGATGCGGTTATTGTAGGCGATACCTCGGTGTATGATGGTAAAGGCAACATTAATGTATTTTTAAAAGTGAACGAAGGCCATAAATATCACTTTGGTGATATTGCATGGAGGGGAAACACCAAATACACCGATTCAGTTTTAAATGCTATACTGGCTATTAAAAAAGGTGATGTATATAACCTGGAGCTGCTGAACAAACGTATTGGTAAACAAATGAGCATGGAAGGTGGAGATGTGCAAAGTCTTTACATGGATGATGGTTACCTGTTTTTCCGTATTGACCCCATTGAAACCTCTGTATACAACGATACCATTGATTTTGAAATTCGTATGACGGAAGGTCCGCAAGCCACCTATGGCAACATCACTATTTCTGGTAACGATAAAACAAAGGATTATGTGATACGCCGTGAGCTGCGTACCATACCAGGAGAAAAATTCAGCCGCCAGGATATTATACGTACACAGCGTGAGTTAGGCCAACTGGGTTTTATTAATGCAGAAAAAATTAACCCTAACGTGGTACCTAATTCCGATAACGGAACGGTGGATATTAACTGGGAAATAGAAGAAAAATCTGCCGACCAATTAGAGCTTTCTGCAGGTTTTGGCGGTGGTATCGGCTTAACAGGAACACTGGGAGTAACCTTTAATAACTTCTCGTTAAAAAATATTAATAAAAAATCTACATGGGATCCGCTGCCTTCAGGCGATGGTCAAAAATTAAGCATTCGTTTTCAAAGTAACGGACGGGCTTACAGCTCTTACAATGCCTCTTTTACCGAGCCATGGCTGGGTGGTAAAAAACGTAACTCATTTACTGTAGGTTTTTCAAGCACTAAATTTTCCAATTCATTCGATCCTTTTTCTGGCCAATACAGCAGAAGGGCGGGTGATACCTCTTACGTAAGAACCAGCAATGTTTATGTGTCGCTGGGTAAGCAGTTAAAATGGCCCGATGATTATTTCAACTTGATTTACGGTCTCAATTTTCAGCAATATAATCTGCGCAATTACAGCAATATCTTTCAGGGGTTAAGTAACGGTAAATCAACTTTGGCCAGTTTAAAATTATCGCTGGTGCGTAACTCTGCAGGGCCTAATCCAATTTTTCCAACTGGTGGCAGTAACTTTTTGTTAAGTGGCCAGTTTACACTTCCTTACTCTTTATTAGGTATTACAGATGGTACAGAAAACCAGTACAAACTACCGGAGTTTCATAAATGGCGTTTTAATGGAGAATGGTATGTGCCTATTGGCAGGGCAAGAGGCGCAGAAAAAAACAAACAGTTTATTTTAAAAGCTGCTGCTAAGTACGGCTTCATTGGCAGGTACAATAATAATTTGGAAATATCTCCATTCGAACGCTTTCAGGTGGGAGACGCCGGCTTAAGCAACAACTTTGCGTTGCTGGGTTATGATATTATTGCACACCGTGGTTATCCTATTTATTCAAACTCTAATCCAAAGATTAATCCGGATAATGTAAACTCCACCCAATATTTCACCATCTTTAATAAGTATTCACTGGAGCTGCGTTATCCGTTTAGCACCAGCGCCAGCAGCACTATTTATGGCTTAGCATTTTTTGAAGCAGCTAATGGCTGGTATAATTTTAAAGAGTACAATCCATTTAAACTGCGCCGCAGTGCCGGTTTGGGTATGCGCTTCTTTCTGCCCATGTTTGGTTTGCTGGGCTTTGACTATGGTATAGGTTTTGACAGATATACACAAAGCGGTGGATTAAAAGGTGCCGCTAAATTTACCTTTATGCTGGGCCAGGAGCCAGAGTAATTAATAATTCAATAATTAATAATTTAAACCGATGAAAAAAGTTTTAATTGTTGCCTGTAGTATTGTAATGTTTGCTGTTACTGCAAATGCACAACGCTATGCGGTTATCGACAGTAAATATATTTTAGATAAAATGCCGGAGTATAAAGAGGCACAAAAAAAACTGGACCAGTTTAGCGAACTATGGCAGCAGGAAATTGACCAAAAGCAGGTTATAGTTGATAAAATGCTTAAAGATTACGAAGCAGAACAGGTAATGCTGAGTGATGAACTGAAGAAAAAAAGAGAAGACGAATTATACAATAAAGAAAAAGAATTGCGTGACCTGCAAAAAAAGCGCTTTGGCTTTGAAGGCGACTTGTTTAAAAAACGACAGGAGCTTATAAAACCCGTACAGGATAAGGTTTACAACGCTGTGCAAAAGCTGGCTGTTGATAAACAATATGATTTTATACTTGATAAAAGTGAGGGAATTACCGTTATATTTGCCGACCCAAAACTTGACAAGAGCGATGATGTGCTGAGGAATATGGGTGTTAAATAAATTGTTAAATACCGGCTGCCATGCAGCCAATACCATAACAAACCAAACTATAAAAAGTAAACAGTAAAATTTAAAATGAAAAAGTTAATCGTTGCCGGTGTAATGGCCTTAAGTTTTTTAGTAGCTGGCGCACAAACCAAAATTGGGTACGTAAATACTGAAGAAGTGATTGCAGCTATGCCCGAAACAGAAAAAGCAAATAAAGAATTACAGGAATACCAGGAATCTTTAGGCAAACAATATGATGATTTGCAGCAAGAAGCCAATGAAAAAGGCGAAAAGTTCATTAAGGATTCAATTAACATGAATGCCAGTATGAAAGAAATTAAGCGTAAAGAAATTATGGACCTGTACCAAAAGATTAACAGCTTTCAGCAGGATGCACAGGAGCTAACCAAGCGCAAAGCGCAGGAAAAATTTGCACCAATTCAGCAAAAAGCGCTGGATGCAATAAAAGCGGTAGCAAAGAAAAATAGCTATAGCTACATTCTGGATATTAATTCAGTAATTGTAGGGCCTCCTGGTGATGATGTTGCAGCCTTAGTTAAAAAAGAACTGGGTATAAAAGATGCACCTGCAACACCAGCGGCAGCACCCGCCACTAAACCAGCTCCAAAACAATAATTATTTTATAAAACATATTTTAAAGCCATTTCTTGTAAAAGAAATGGCTTTCTTATTTTTACTGCATGAACAAAGCTCCCATTGGTGTTTTTGACAGTGGCTATGGCGGCCTTACCGTTTTAAAAGAAATTGTAAACCGCCTGCCGCAATACGATTATTTGTATTTGGGAGATAATGCCCGTGCACCTTACGGGCCACGCAGTTTTGATACTGTTTATAATTACACACTGGAATGTGTGCAATGGTTTTTTAAACAGGGCTGCCCTTTGGTAATTTTGGCCTGCAATACTGCTTCGGCAAAAGCATTGCGTACCATACAGCAAAACGATTTGGCTACAATTGATGCCACCAAAAGAGTATTGGGTGTTATAAGGCCTACCACCGAAATTATTGGTACGCTTACCAAAACAAAATCGGTAGGGGTGCTGGGCACAGCTGGCACCGTACAAAGCGGCAGTTATCCAATTGAAATAAATAAATTTTACCCCGATATTAAAGTGTATCAGCATGCCTGCCCTATGTGGGTACCACTTATTGAAAACAATGAATACAGTGGAGATGGCGCTGATTATTTTGTAAAAAAAGATATAGACCAGCTGATGCAGCAAAGTATTGCTATTGATACCATTTTATTAGGGTGCACCCATTACCCGTTATTGCAGCAAAAAATAAAGCAGTTCATACCTGAAGGAGTTGCCTTGTTGTCTCAGGGTAAAATTGTAGCTGATAGCCTGGCTGATTACCTGCAGCGCCACCCGGAAATAGCTACAACTTGCAGCAAAGGGGAGGATATTGCATTCTACACTACCGATTCTGCGGAGGATTTTGATAATCATGCAGCTGTTTTTTATGGAAAAGCAGTAAAATCACAGCATTTAATATTGTAAAGTGGTTTTGAACCTCATTTTTCTTGGGGAATGGAATAATAGCGCTGTTGCTGTTATACTAGGATTATTTTTTGCAGCTACTTTAATACCATTTTTTCTTTTATGGGGACTTTTGAAAGTCATTCCTGAAACAAACAAATTTATAGAACGATTATGGGCAAAACATAAATTTTTCTACTTTCTGTTTCTTTTTTTACTGTTTTTAGTATCGATAATCGCTGTATTTCTGTTTTCATCTTACCTGAATAACCCATGAAATATCGGAATTAAACTAAAAAAGCCCAAATTCATTGCAAAAAATACCCACTTAACCCTTACCTTTGCCGTCCTTTCACAAACAGCAGGGGATGGTGCCCTGATGAATGTTTTAGAAAAATTATTTAGTAAAGGAAAAAATTAAAACAATGCCAGGTAAAAAAAGAACCTACCAGCCCCATAAACGCCGTAGAAAAACGGTACACGGTTTTCGTAAGCGTATGCAAACTGCCAATGGCCGTGCCGTATTAGCCAGCCGCAGAAAGAAAGGACGTCATAAGCTGACTGTTTCCAGCGAACACGGCTCTAAAAAATAAAAACCTTTGTCCCTTATACGGGATTGCAATACATTTAAGCCCTTTATTATTGAAGGGCTTTTTTAATTTTGTAAACGGCGCTGTTTTATTCATACATTAATAATTAGAGCTGCAAGCTGGAGCTTGCAGATACAATTTGGAAAATAAACAACGATATACCCTGGGCAAAACCGAGCGCTTAAAAAGCCGCAAAACAATTGACGGCTTGTTTAAGAATGGTAAATCTTTTTCTCTTTTTCCTTTCAGGGTGGTGTATCGGTACCCGGAAGCTTCAGCTTCTGGCCCATTACAAACTGAAAATACCGGAAGCAGGAGCTTCCGGATACAAGCTGGCTTTAACGTAAGCAAAAGATATTTTAAAAAAGCAGTTGACCGCAACCGGATAAAACGGTTGATGAAAGAAAGCTACCGTTTACAAAAGCAACCACTCAACGATATATTAGAAGCGACAGAAAAAAAAATAGTGGTGTTTTTTATTTTTACCGGCAACGAAATACCTGATTACAAACAGGTGTTTGAAAAAATGACTGACGTAATAAAGCGGCTGCAAAAAATTGTAAATGCAAAAGAAGCGTAGTTCTCCCTTTGAAGTATTAATGGGAATTTTTAGTTTTCCTTTTATACTTTTAATTAAGTTATACCAATGGATTATTTCTCCATGGATGGGTAACAAATGCCGCTATACACCTACCTGTAGCCATTACGGAATTGAAGCGTTTAAAAAATATGGCCCCATAAAAGGTTTTTGGCTTACTGCAAAACGTGTGGCTAAATGCCATCCATGGGGTGGACATGGGTACGATCCTGTGCCGTAGGAGGCAGCCCAAGACCCTCCTAACCTCCCCGAAGGGGAGGAACTATCAAAGCGAATGAAATAAATTATGCAACTCAAGTACTTTGAGCATCCTTATTAGAAAAATGTCAATGAAAATTATCATTTTTATCGTTTACATATTTTGCTCAATATTTTCTTTCGGGCAGGAAATAAACGGGTATTATTTGTCTTTTCCTATCGATAGTACTATTGATTACAGGCTTGATTTTGCAAATGACTCGACTGTAGTAATAAGTACTAAAAGCAGACATATGAGCAGAGGGATGACACAAAGCTTCAAATATCTTACTTCAGATACGGCTATTGATATTTTACCAAAATTTTCTACACAAGACAGCAGTTATTTAAAGCCTTTTGGAATTACCTATTTTTTCCGACCGGTAATTCACCTTACTAAAATAAATGAGGGCTTAGTTGATTCTGATAAATCACTTATTTATATCAAGGAAAACAACTTGCCTAAAAAAAATACCTATTTCTATATTGATGGGAAAAAATTTAAGCAAAAGATTGATAAAACTTCTGGATATGGCGTAATTACAAAGAGGGATAGAACAAATCAACGGCTTATGAGGAAATTAAAAAAGCTTAATAAGGATAACTTTACAATGGAACTAGTGAGGGGCTTAAATGCATACAATCGTTTCGGATTAAAATATATTTATGGCGTTATTATACTCACAACGAAAAAATAAACCAGTAACTTACAATAAAAGATCAAATGAAAGAAAAAATACGCTGCTTCTGGTGTTTAAAAGATGATCTGTATAAAACTTATCATGATGAGGAGTGGGGTGTGCCGGTGCATGATGATACCAAGCTTTTTGAAATGCTTAACCTGGAAGGGGCGCAGGCAGGTCTTAGCTGGTACACCGTATTGGTAAAAAGAGAGAACTACCGCAAAGCATTTGATAACTGGGATGCTAAAAAAATTGTAAAATATACATCGGCAAAAGTTGAAAAACTGATGCTGGACGCAGGCATAATACGCAACCGCTTAAAAATTGAAGGCACTATAAAAAATGCAAAAGCTTTTTTAGCAGTGCAAAAGGAGTTTGGCAGTTTTGATGCATACATTTGGCAGTTTGTTGGCGGTGCGCCAATTAAAAACAGTATTGCCGGTATGGGTGATGTAAAACCTAAAACCGACCTAAGCGATGCTATGAGCAAAGACCTGCTAAAACGTGGGTTTAAATTTGTTGGCTCTACAATATGCTATGCATACATGCAGGCCGTAGGCATGGTAGACGATCATTTTAATGATTGCTGGAAAAAGAAGAAATAACAA
>JAGVCC010000438.1 GCA_020059395.1 Chitinophagales bacterium
AGAAAGAAGATTTACAGTTGACACAACAAAAGATGCCTGGTTTTACGGAGAAGGAAGCGAAGGAGCGGCAGGAGCTGCCGGAGTATTGCAGGGAAGAAATGGCAAAATGAGCTATACGCCTGCAGGTGAAAAATTTGGCGACATGGAATTGACGCTTGCTGCATCACCTTTTAAATCTGCAGGGCAGGGCTTTAGCGTAGCACCGCTTTATATGGATGTGTTGATAAAGATGGATAACAAAAAGATGAATGGGTATGGATTAAGATTGATTCGTACCACTAACTATCATGATGCTGTGGATGTTTATTTTGTAGCATACACCAATGGCGCAGCTAAACAAATTGGCGATGCCGTGAGTACAAGTGTATTTAGAAGTATATGCACTATTACCATTGGCTGCAAAGGCAATACGCTGTGGGCAAAACTTAACACAAGTGCAGGGCCTCATTTGCAAGAGGGCAAACCGGATGTGCAATCTTCAGTAAATATTAGTACTGCAATTATACCGAATAATTATGGCGGGCTTGGTATAGAATTCAGGGGAGGCTCGCCGGTTGTTTTTTCGAAGATGAAGGTTAGGTGGAAATAAAAATATTATAAGAGTAAAACAATGTTGTTATGAAAAAATTGATGAAAATGATTACAGCAATGCTTTGCATTGTTACTGTAAATGCACAAAAGATGCAGCCTGTAAAAATTATACAGTCGGCCACAGAAAAGAAAATTGATGTGCAGATTGGCGGCAAACTATTTACTAGTTTTTTATATCCTGATTCGTTGGAGAAGCCGGTGCTTTATCCGGTAGTTTCTGCCAATGGCAATACTGTTACCCGTGGCTTTCCATTAAATTCACAGCCCGGCGACCCTACCGATCATCCGCATCATATCGGCATCTGGTTAAATTTTGAAAATGTAAACGGGCTCGATTTCTGGAATAATTCTTATGCCATACCTGCTGCAAAAAAAGTAAAATACGGTTGGATTAAAACAGATAAAATAATTGAAACAACCAGCGGCAATACGGGGGTACTTGCTTACCATGCCAACTGGGTTAACATAAATAACAAAACGCTGGCGCAGGAAAACACCCGTTTTATTTTTAGTGGAACAGCACAGCAGCGTATTATTGACCGCATAACAACTATTACAGCAGACACCACATTACTTTTTACAGATGCTAAAGATGGTTTCATTGCCATTCGTGTAGCACATGCCTTGCAAATACCCACAAATAAAGACCAGAAATTTACAGATGATAAGGGCAATGTTACAATAGTGAAAGGTGGTACCGATAAAATTCCTAATGGGAATTATTTAAGCAGCGAAGGAAAAATTGGCGACAGTGTTTGGAGTACAAGGGCGGGCTGGTGTAAAATATTTGGTAAAATAAATAATGATATGGTAAGTGTGGTTATTATTGACCATCCAAAAAATCAGAATTACCCTACATACTGGCATGCAAGAGGCTATGGATTGTTCGCAGCAAATCCGTTGGGACAAAAAATATTCAGTAATGGGGCTACAACAAAAAACCTGCAATTACATAATGGCGAAAGCGTAACATTCCGTTACAGGATTGTTATAGATAATAGTAAAAAAGGTATTAACGCTGATGCTATTAATAAACTGGCAGAAAAATTTGGAAGGGTGGAGTAGGGGGGTAATAATTTGGTGACGGGTACTAGTTCATTTCTCTTTTTCAGATTGCACAAACTTTCATTGGCTTTATAACTGTATTACTCTGAAAAATCTGTGATCCATTTATTTACGCATATCTACAGAAGTTGCCACTGCAATCCCTCTAGTATCCTTCTTATCCACTGCACAATAAAAATGATACACCACACCTTTCCATTTTATCACATATGGTTTGTGAGCATACTTTGCATCGTATGGTTCAGATGATTTAATTAAATCATCACCATTCCAGTCCGTCCATTTTACTAAATCATAACTGCAGGCAAAACGGTTAAAGGTTTCATTTTTCCGGTTTTCCCAGAAAGCACCGAAATAAAACATTACCCACACATCGCCTATCTTCTGTATTACGCCGTCACCGGTTATTCCAATCTTGTGATGCAGCACCGGTTCTGTTTGATAACGTTCCCAATTAATCATGTCATCGCTGATGGCTATTCCTATTCTTTCGAACCAACGCCATTTGGGTGTATTGTTACTGGTGTCTCCATTGGCATTGTAATACATCACAAAAGGTTTGCCCAGTGTGTTGTTTTTATCCCAAATGATGGTGCTCTTAAATAATTTTTTATTCTCCCACCAGCGTACATCAATATCTGTCATGGATAAAACCGGGTCGCCCACTCTTTTCCATTCATTTGGTTTTGTAATATTTCCATTGGTGGATGCTATGCCAATGCTGAGTTTGCCAGCTTCATAACCGGTTTCTTTTCCGCCAATATAACTGAGCCAGTATTTCTTTTTAAATTTTTCTAATTGATAAGAGCCTTCCCATTTAGTATCCTGCAAGGCAATATAACCTGCTCTTTGATTGGCATCCCAATCAGTAATGTCACTTGTTGCAGCAGTATCACCAAAGCTCATTATTCTTCCAAGCGTTTTCCACTCTAATAAATTTTTGCTTTTTGCCAGCCATGTTTCATAACCACGACCGGTAAATTGTACATAGGTCATGTACCAGTTTTTGCCTTTACGAAAAACAGAAGGGCAATCGATTTTTTTGGTGCTGTCTGCAGGAGTAATGACCATGCCATATTTGTGAGGTGTTTTTACTTCCTCGTAAATCTGTTGCATTACAGCTTGTGGCACTTCTTTTTGCGCATGTACATGTATTAAAAAGCATTGGGCTAAAGCCCACAACACTACACATTTCAATTGCCACGGCTTTAAAGCCGTGGCAATTGAAAATACAGTAACACTGGGCTTTAGCCCAATAAGGCTTGCTGTATTAATACCTAATCTCTTTTGCTCTTGCACTGGCTGTTTTATTTTTTGCATTAAACGGAACGATATAAAAACTGTATTGATAATCCTTTGCTTTGATTTGATATTTCTCTAATGGAGCTGCTACATCACTCCAGCTGTCGTTGCCACCTACACCCATTTGTATTAAATCTACATTCAAAGTTATAAAGCCTGAATCTTTTAATTTGTTGGTGTGTTTGGCGTTTTGAATGTTTTCTTCTGTGTAAGGCCATGCACTCATGCTTAATAGACTATCTGCAATAATCAATAATCCATCTTTTGATTTTGGATTACTTAAGTACATCCAGCGGACATCTGTGCGGTTACCGTTTTCTTGAGGTACCACATAGTTTTCCATAAAATCATTTATTGGCAAATTGTATAGCCCAACATCTGCCGCATAATTTTTATCAATGTAATTTTCAAAAGGTCCCCGGCCAAACCAGCTGATGTTTTTGTAAGTTCTGTTAATACCCAATTGCATACCTACCCTTGGAATATTAGGCAACCCTTTTTTAACAACTAAATTATAACCAACCTTGATGATTCCGTTTCCGTGTACATAATAATCAATTGTTACTGTGGCACTATCATTAATTAACGAATACGTACTTTTAATTACCATGCCGCTTCCATGAGTGCCATCAAATTTTCCAGCGCTGATATTTACCAGCTTTGGCTTGGCATCATACCACTGCTTCAATGTACGATGTGTTTTCCAACCCCTTTTATCATTATCCGTTTGCGGTCTTGTAAAATGGGGCAACAAAGGTTGTTGTAGTTGTTCAACACTATTTTTAATATATGAAGATAACGCACCATTTACTTTATTGAATGTGATTGAAAAATCTTTTCCTTTCAAATTGATAGCTGTATCATTTTCTTTGACTGCAAGTGGTGCGGTAAAAATAGGCTTGCCGCCAGTCTGCTTTTCATGCTGTATTTCAAACTGATTTTCAGCAATAATAAAATGCTTATCAGCCCATGCGGTTGAATCTTTAAATGTAAATCGCATATTCAAATGATAGGCTGCACCGGGTTTTAATGCTGGTAGTAAAGCAGCTACATCCAGCACTGAATCATTACCGGGTTGAATATCCAAACCAGTAATGGCCTTCTTCACCACATTCCACCCATCTTCTTTTAAAATAAAGATACAGTTGTACTTATTTACATTGGTGGTGTTGCTCCGGTTAATGATTTTTATTTTATTACCCAGCCATTCACATTCTATCGGCTGAAAAATACGTTTGCATTCTTCCATCACACCCTTTGGCTTGCCATCTGCATTTACAATCCCTTTAATAGTAAAATTGTCGAAATATTTTTCACCATAATCGCCTCCGTAGGCATAGTACGCTACTCCTGCTGAATCTTTTTTTAATAATCCCTGGTCTTTAAACTCCCAGATGCTGCCGCCGATAACTCTTGGTAAAGTTCTCCACTGGTCCCAAAAATCTTTTAAGTTACCGGCACTGTTACCCATGGCATGTGCATACTCACAAAAAAATATCGGACGGCTATCTCCATTTTTTTGGTTGACCAATAATGGTGCTGTATAATCAGACGGATACATCCTGCTGATTACATCTACATAATATTGGTCCAACGGATTTTGAATGCGGTGCGAATGGTCGTTGCTTTTTAAATACTTCAGGTCGCTTGGGTCTATGTATCCTTCTTCTTTCGGACTACCTAAAGCAGGTTCATAGTGCAGCGGCCTTGTCATATCAAAATCTTTTATCCAACCAGCCATCGCTGCATGATTGGGGCCGCTGCCTGCTTCGTTGCCCAAACTCCACATAATAATAGAGGGATGATTTTTATCTC
>JAGVCC010000241.1 GCA_020059395.1 Chitinophagales bacterium
AGCTTTAAAGTGTTCGGGTATTTCAGCCTCAACAGTATCTCTTAACTTAGCTGTTCCGTTTTTTTCTTTTGAAGTTGTAAATATTAATATTTTCTCGGAGTTAGTTTTCTTCATATTGCTGATTAACTTGCAAAAATAGTTAGCCCTTTTCGCACATTAAAAATATACTGGAACAAAGGTCAGGATAAATTTGCCCCAACTGATAGCATCCCTCAAGATATTCATTTGAAATGATATCAGTATTTAATAAACGGTCCCATTGAAAGTTTGCCAATGCCTTAAAAAATATGCCGGAACGGTGTACAACTTTTAAGCCTGCGGCTCTGGCATCTCTTTCAAGCGTATCCAGTGTATAGGTTATTTGGTGCCCGTGTGCAGCTTCAGATGGTGTAATGGCAGCATTATGTGTAATTAAGCCCATTTTAACTGCAATTTGCCTGCTTGGTGCATTTGCGTTTGGACAAACTAAAAAAAAGCGCCCCTTGTCCGAAAGCCATTCTTCATTAATTCTTTTAAGTACAGCTACAGGATTATCTAAATGCTCAAGCACATGTGTTAAAACAATATTGTCGTACTTTTCAGGCAACACAACATTTTCAAAAAGTGCATTATAAAAAGTAATGGCGGGGTAGTCTTTTTTTGCTATTGCCACTGCTTCGTCAGATGCTTCAACACAGGATATCTTATCAAAGTATGGCACAAGCCTTTTAGTAAAGTCTCCCTTAAAGCTTCCAAGTTCTAAACAATTGCCTTTTATAAAAAAAGGTTCAAATGATTTCATCATGTATCCATGCATCACATCAAAATCAAAGTTGTATGCATATTTATGATCCGCTGTGTCTTTTAATTCGTTATTAAAATCTCTGTTATTTGCCATTGTTATAATTTTAGTGTCATTGTTATAATTTTTGCTGTTTCAGCAACTGCATTAAAATTTAATTTAGTATACAGGTTTCGGGCAGCTTCGCTTTCTTTTGAAACTTCAAGAAGAATTTCTTCATATCCTTTGGTTTTTGCATAGCCAATACACATATACATCAGTTTTTTTGCAATACCTTTTCCAAAGTATTTTTTTAATGTGCTTACGTTTGTAATAAACCCTTTTTTTAGTAATTCATCATTAAAATAAGCTGCTACTAATCCAGCCAGGTTTTCACCTTCCCAAGCTTCAAAGGTAACTGCGTTTTTTATTATTTTGTCAGCGTACAATGCAATATCAACCTTTTTACTAAGGCTGGGAAAAAAGTTTTCATCGCATGCTGTAAGATGTGCAATCACCTGGCTGTAATCTGCCACAGCAGTGGTATACACAAATTCAATTGCTTTCATTTTCATCACTTAATAATTCTGCAATACCAAAACCATGTTTCCCAAATTCATTGCCATTGTACAGCAAATATACTTTGTCATCGCAGTTAAAAATATGCGGATAACACTGCATTTTTGAATCCCATCCGTTTTCCGAATACTTAATACCGGCATTTTTATCATCTCTTGTCCAGTTAATTAAGTCATCGGACCAGGCATAGCCCAAACGGTAACCCCTTTCAGGGTTTGTTCTAAAATCTGTTGCATATCTGTAACAAAAATACATGTGGTACCTGTTGGCAATTTTTGTTACAGTGGGCAGCGCCTGGCATTCATCTGCATTTAAATGATCCTGTATAATGGCGTTGCCTTCATTTTTTTGCCAGTTTATTCCATCGGTGGATGTGGCGTGTGCAATTTTGTATACCCTTGCTGGTGGCTCATTATTTGTTGCAGTAAGCCAGCGCTGCCCAAAAATATACCACATATGATACATGCCTTCGTAATATTTAACAAATGAATCGCCTACCAGCATAGGTTCATGCAATGATGAAGTTAGTACAGGCCCGTTACCAACCTTAATAAATGTTTGTCCATCGTCTTCACTAACTGCATATCCGGTAGAAGTTTCTACAGAAACTGCTGTTCTGCGGCTCCAGCCACAGGTGTAAGCGGTAATTTTTCCTTCATGTTTTAAAATATTTATGGGGAAAATGCCATGTTCATCAAACGTACCCAGTTCGCCAAGTGCTATTACATCTTTTACAGATGTTGCAAGTACTTTTGAAAAGTTTTTATCAAAATCAGCAAATGCTATATAGCTTAAATATTTTCCATTTGCGGCATCTCTTTTTCTTGTGGAAAAATAGATGCGAACAAAATCTTTAAAAACTAAAGTTTGAGGCGATTGCGCAAATTCATTACAGTTATGCAGTAATTTATGTTCGGAAGGATTAAATAGTAATCCTTTTTTTTGCCATTTCATATTTTGAATTTTATGAAGTATAACTTTCGAGTTTAGCAAGGCCAAACCCGTATTTTCCAACCTGATTGCCTAAATATAACATGTATACTTCATTGTCAAGTTCAAAAACATGCGGATAGCTTATCATTTCACTATCCCACCCTTCTTCAGAAACATCAATGCCTGCTTTATTATCGTCTCTGTGCCAGTGTAGCAAATCGTTTGAGCTTGCATAACCAATTCGGTAACCGTTTTGTTTTCCCCTGTAGTTTGCACTGTAGCGGTAACAAAAAAACATATGGTATTTTTCTTTGTAGAAAAAAACATCCGGACTTGCCTGCGCTTCATTGTCTTCAATTTTTACCGGTATAATTTCTTTATTTTGTTTATCCCAATGTATTCCATCGTTTGATGTGGCCATTCTAATAGTATAAACTGGCTCTGGTTTTCCATTATCTATTATCCATTTTTTTCCTGCAATATAAAAAAGGTACCACTTGCTATTAAAGTATCGAATTTTAGGGCCACTTAAAATAAATGGCTCATCAATACTGTACGACAGTAATGGCCCTGAGCCAATTTTAGTAAAAGTTTTTCCTTCATCGCTGCTTAAAGCATAACCAATAGCCACATTAAAAGGAACTGATTCACACCTTGTCCAGCCGGCATAATAAACTCTAAATTCATTATCATACTTTATTACAGATACAGGATAGGTTCCAAATTCATCAAAGGTACCCAGCTCTCCTAATTTTAAAATAGGGGTTTCACTTACCTGTACTATTTTTAAAAGATTTTTTCTATCTAAATCTACATACGCTGAGTAACTTACATATTGCCCATTTTCATTTGCAGGAGGCCTGCATGAAAAATAAACCCGTATAAAATCATCAAAAATTACTGCTGAAGGAGCCTGCGCAAATTCTTTTAGCCATGTACGATTATGTACTTGTGTTGGGTTAAATACAAGACCTAATTTTTTCCACTTGAACATTTTATAAAAAGGGGATTACTTAAGTATGAAATTATGTTGTAAATACTCTTTTACTTTTTCTTTAGGGTTAAACATTAGCACATCAATAATTGAAAGCCACGGTACAAAAATATTTTGAAACTGTTTATACTCAACCGGTGTTGCCTGCAAAAAGTTGAGTTTTATGTTATGCTGCATAAAATCAGCAGGAGCATACAACTCCATACCACCAATTGGATTTATATACTGAGAAGCGTTTAGTGCTTTGCAAATGGCCAGTACTTTATCCTGTGATTTAAGGTTATGATTAACATCTAGGGTTGAAGAAACAATAAACTCTGTTTTAATATCAAGGTAACTGCAGATCAC
The DNA here is from genome assembly GCA_020059395.1 of Chitinophagales bacterium. Taxonomy (GTDB): domain Bacteria; phylum Bacteroidota; class Bacteroidia; order Chitinophagales; family Chitinophagaceae; genus Ferruginibacter. The sequence continues at coordinate 3,615 of JAGVCC010000241.1, forward strand.
TTTTAAAGAGTTAAAAATGTATTTAAAAAGATTCATCTCGCTATAATTAACCACAGTCTCAATAACAGGAAAAATATTTTTGTACTCGGTTGCCTTAAGATAAGCTCCGGTTATTTTTCTGAGTAATTTTATTTTTTCTGTTGTATAACTGTCTGCCAGCGTTTTTTCTGCCACTGTTAAATAATCAGAAGCACTTTTCAATGGCAGTGTTATATATTCATCTTTACCATTTACCAATATTCTGTTTCGGTTTATCCACCCTTTTTTGGTAAATTGTATGTTGTCGTAAACAACAAATTTATCTACCGCATTTATTAATTGAAAATACCCAATATATGGGAGTATATATGGCTGCATAATTGCAATCCTCATAAATAACAAGATTTAATAACGTTGCAAATATTAATAACTTTAGCTTCTTCTAATTCATAATACAGCGGCAATGCAACAACTCTCTTACTAATAGATTCTGATACCGGGCAAGATTCTCCTTTAAATTGTGGTAAATTATTAAGTGAAGGATAAAAATATCGTCTTGCATTAACACCATTTTCCTTTAAGCTGTAAATAACAGCGTTTAATCTTTCCTCTGCATCTAATACCACCGGGTAATAACTGTAATTATATGAAGTATTGGGCAGTGGCAGTGGAAATTGAAACGGAAGATTAGCTAATAATTGGCTGTAAAGAGCCGCAAGCTGTTTTCTTTTTTCTATAAACCGGGGCATCATGGGAAGTAAACATAATCCCATTGCAGCATGAATTTCAGAATTTTTCCCATTTACACCAATTGAAAAATGCTCATCGCCAACATGGCCAAATTGACGGTAAAGTGTCATTTTTTGAGCAAGTTCATCGTTATTTGTAATTATTGCACCGCCTTCAACAGTATGAAATACTTTGGTGGCATGAAAACTGCAGGTTGCAATATCTCCATAAGACAGCAATTGTTTTCCGTTGTAAGTTGCCCCAAAAGCATGTGCGCCATCATAAATAATTTTTATGCCGTGTTTATCTGCAATTTTTTTGAGGGCATCAACATCACAAGGATTTCCATACACATGTGTGGCTAAAATTGCTATTGTGTCTGCGGTAATTAATGCTTCGATTTTTTTTACATCAATATTAAAATCGTTGGTATTAATATCTGCAAAAACCGGCTTGCACTGTTCCCATAAAATAGTGTTAGTTGTTGCAACATACGAAAAAGGTGTTGTAATTATTTTGCCACCTGTACCCAAAGCTTTAATCGCAATTTGCAACGCTATAGTGCCGTTATTTACATACAATAAATGTTTTACTCCTAAATACTTTTTTAGTTTATCTTCAAGCTCCTGCACTAATGGGCCATTGTTGGTAAGCCACTTACGTTCCCAGATACCAGCAAGGTATCTGTTGTACTGGTCTAAAGGTGGTAAATATGGCTTTGAAATATTAATCATTTTTTACTTAGTTTTTTAAAGAGTGCGGCAAGCAGTTGTTTTTGGTAGGTACAGTCTACAAAATAATAAGCCAGCAAATAAAATAGTGAAATAACAAAAAATGTTGTGCATAATACCCGAACATAAATATTTGCCGGCAGCAGGTTTATAAATAAGGCAGCAATAAAATATACCACTACGCCTGCTGAAATTAATTTAAGCGTATCAAAAATTATTTTTTTAGCATTAATCATTTTCATTTTAGCATTTATAATAAGCATAAAAGTTATTGGCAAAATTATATAGTTTCCAATAAGTAATGAAATGAAATAACCCTGCAGTGTAAATTGTGTAACTAACAGAAAAAGCAGTATTGTGATTATTGAATGTGCAATTGTGGCATATAATATTGTAATATTATAGAGCTGAAAAGATGTAAAAAGGCGTGAAAATATAATATCGAATATTTTTGGGGGCATTAATAAAGACAGGTAAAAAAAGCAATAAGCAGTAATTTCTACCGAATTTTTCTTAAAATTTCCCCGTTCAAAAGCAAACTGTATTATTTCGTTATTGGCTGTAATCATTATTAAAGTCACGGGAAATATTAACAAACAAAGAGTCTTAATTACATTTTGTAATAAATCATTTACGGCTTCGTGATTTTTTGTAACAGATAACTCGGAAAATTTTATTCCGGCTATTGATGCCACCTGGGACAAAATAAAAATTTCTGGCAAAGTTGCAAGCATTTGCGCCAAATTAAAAGAGGTTACTATGCCCATACTTAAGCCAGTTAAAAAGTATAAAACAAAATAGTTTCGTACCCATACAGGTAATATATTTACCTGCATTAAGCCAATATTTTTCCAAACTTGCATATCCCTCATCCATTTTATTGCAGTAAAATCCCAGCCCTGATAACGCTTTAATAAAAAAAGTAAAATAAAAAAATTAATACAGTATCCCAAAGCAATACCCAGCATTGTACCGGTTATACCTAACTTACTTTGAAAAAAGAATGTAAATAATATAGAAAAAACACTGTTTATTAACCCGGAAATTATGGTAATACTAAAAAGTTTACTAGATACTAAAACAGCAGAAAGTAAATAATTTACCAATTGAAAAAGAATAATTAGGCTGCCCATGTAAAGCAATTCCTTATTACTGTTTAACATGTTTACATTAAACTTTGAAAAAAAAGTATAAAAATACACTGGTGCAAAGAGTGCAAACAAAAACATAATAGCTCCCATGAGCAGGTAAGCGTAAATAAAAAAATTTATAAATTCCTGTGCAGCTTTTTCACTTTTCTGTTGCCGCAATTTCATAAACTGAGGTATAAGTATTGATTGGTCTATATTATTAATGGTATTAGTAATAAGCAGTGAAACCGAGAGTATGTAAAAATAAATATCAGTAGTTATGTTTGACCCAAAGAAAAACGTAATAACCAGTGTATTTAAAAAACCTATTGCTTTTGCTACTATATTTAAGCTGGTGGAAAAAATTAAGCCTTTTTTATACGACTCTGTTTTAAATATCCCTTGCAACCTGTTTTTTTTTGAATTCATTACTTATTATTATACCACCCGGCATGTTTAAAAATAACTATAATTGACGACTATTGTTATAATTTTAAAAATGTATTTTAATATAATCGGGAAACCTTATTTTTTCAGTATTTTCCCTTTTACTCAGTTATTGTTTTTTGCAAAATAATTAAGAATCGTCATAGAAATTTCTGCACTCATTATACCTGATTGTTCTCCTTGTGGTTTACTGCCTCCAATATTAAATAAATAATCGGGCTGGGGTATATTTAATTCATTTAAAAAAAAGTGCGCATATTATCATCGTAATGCTGGCTGTTATGCAGTGTAAGTGCGGTAAAATGTTTTTGCAATTTCATTGGTACATGCTTAATGAATTGAGGTCGGGCACCTATTACGGAGAGTATTTTCTTCACTTTTTATTTTATGTTATCTCGTATTTCATGTACTAGTTGAATTGCAGCTCTTGTTTCCGTTACTCCAAAGCCATTGCCTGCAATGATTTCATTATAAGATTTGGTGTGTAACTCCGTAAAGCCTTCGCTAAATTCAAACTCTTCGCCATCAATAGCTAAAGTTCTATAAGTACGTTTGCCTGCCGCTTTTATTTGTAATGGCAGGGTATTGGTGTCAATACTCAGCATCCATTTTACATTTGCTTTTTGCAGCACTAAATTACCAGATGCAGTTTCAGCCGTATGTGAGATTACATTATTTTCCTCAACAGCCCCAAACACCCACATCAGCATATCAAAAAAATGTACACCAATATTGGTAGCTATACCGCCGCTTTTATTTATATCGCCTTTCCAGCTGGTGTGGTACCAATGCCCACGGGATGTGATGTACTGTAAATTGACGTCGTATCTTTTACCAGCTGGGGCGCTATCAATTTTTTCTTTTAACGCTTTAATGGCCGGGTGCAGGCGTAACTGCAGAATGGTGTAAATATTTCTGCCGGTTTCTTTTTCAATTTCTGCCAGTGCGTCAATATTCCAGGGATTAAGCACTACTGGTTTTTCGCAAATTACATTTGCGCCAATACGTAAACCAAAGCGAATATGGGCATCGTGTAAATAATTAGGGCTGCATACGCTTACAAAATCAGTTTTTATGCCCTGACGTTTTTTCTTTTCCAGATGCCGGTCAAAACGTTCAAACTCTGTAAAAAAATCGGCTTCCGGAAAATAGCTGTCTAATATACCTACAGAGTCATGTTTATCAAGTGCCGCCAATAGATTATTGCCTGTTTCTTTGATAGCTTTCATATGTCGTGGTGCTATGTAACCACCAGCCCCAATTAATGCAAAGTTTTTCACTATTTTATTTTATACGTGACACTAAATTGTTTTCAAGTAAATACTCCTGTCCGCTTTCTTCACATAACGCAATATTACTTATACTATTAAAATTGAGGCGATGGCCGTATTCGCTCATCCAACCGGTTTGTCTGCCTGGGTTACCCATAACTAAAGCATAGGGCAAAACATTTTTTGTAATTACAGCGCCAGCACCAATAAAGGCATATTCACCAATGGTGTTACCACATATTATGGTAGCATTTGCACCTATTGAGGCACCTTTTTTTATAAGCGTTGTTTTATATTCGGCTTTACGGCTAACTGCACTTCTGGGGTTAATTACATTGGTAAGTACCATGCTTGGGCCTAAAAAAACATCATCTTCGCAAATAACCCCTTCATAAATACTTACATTATTTTGTACCCGTACATTATTTCCCAGTACTACTTTGGGTGATACAACTACATTTTGCCCCAGATTACAGTTATTTCCAATTATACTGCCAGACATAATATGGCTAAAATGCCAAATTTTTGTACCTTCTCCTATAGAGCAGTTTTCGTCGATTACGGCAGTGGGGTGGGCAAAATATGGCATATTATTGTTGAGCTATTTTTTTGAGGTATTCTCCATAACCGCTTTTTTTTAAATCTTCGGCCTGTTGAAGCAGGTGATTTGTTGTAATAAATTTCATACGCCAGGCAATTTCTTCAGGGCAGCCAATTTTTAACCCCTGTCTTTTTTCAATCACTCTTACATATTCGCTGGCGTCTCCCAAACTTTCAAAAGTGCCTGTATCCAGCCATGCAAATCCTCTGTTCAATACTTCTACTTTTAATTTTTTTCTTTGTAAATAATAATCGTTAACTGTTGTTATTTCATATTCTCCACGGGCACTTGGTTGTATATTTTTGGCAATTTGTACTACTTCATTATTGTAAAAATACAACCCGGGCACTGCATAATTGCTTTTAGGTTTTGCAGGCTTCTCTTCAATACTTACAGCATTGAAATTACTATCAAATTCTACCACTCCATACCTTTCGGGGTCGCTTACCGGGTAGGCAAATATAACAGCACCATCAGGATTTACGCTGGCCTGCAATTGCTGCCTGAAACCGCCACCATAAAAAATATTATCACCCAATACCAGAGCTACACTGTCGGAGCCAATAAATTTTTCTCCTATTACAAATGCCTGCGCCAGCCCGTTTGGCACTTCCTGCACTGCATATTCAATATTACAGCCCCATTGGCTACCGTCTTTAAGCAGGCGCTTAAACTGCAGCTGATCATCGGGTGTGGTAATTATTAAAATGTCTTTAATACCAGCAAGCATTAAAGTGCTAAGTGGATAATAAATCATGGGTTTGTCATAAATAGGCATTAACTGCTTACTTATGCCCATTGTAATTGGGTATAATCTTGTACCCGATCCTCCTGCCAAAATAATGCCTTTCATGCTTTATCTTTTGTGATATTGTTCTTCGTAATAATTTTTGTACTGCCCACTGGTTACATCATTTAGCCATAACTCATTACTCAGGTACCAGTCAATAGTTTTGGATAAGCCTTCTTCAAATTGAAGCGATGGTACCCAACCTAACTCATTTTTTAGTTTTGTGGCATCAATTGCATAACGTAAATCGTGTCCGGCCCTGTCTTTAACATATGTAATTAGTTTTTTAGACTCCCCCTTTTCTCTGCCCAGCTTTTCATCCATTTGCCTGCACAACTCTTTTACCAGTGTAATATTAGTCCATTCGTTATGCCCGCCAATGTTATAGGTTTCTCCCACTTTTCCTTTATGAAATATGGTATCAATTGCACGTACATGATCCTCTACAAAAAGCCAGTCACGTACATTTTCGCCTTTTCCATAAACAGGAAGCGGCTTATTATTTAAGATGTTATGTATGCAAAGTGGTATTAGTTTTTCAGGAAAATGAAATGGTCCATAATTATTGCTGCAATTAGAAATTTTAATGGGCAAATTATAAGTGTGATAAAAGGCTCTTACAATATGATCGCTTGAAGCCTTTGAGGCTGAATAAGGGCTCCGGGGATCGTAACGGGTTTCTTCTGTGAAAAAACCGGTATCATTAAGTGAACCATAGACTTCATCAGTAGAAATATGATAGAATACCTTGTCGCTATAGTCCATATTCCAGTATTTTTTTGCAGTAAGCAAAAGTGATGCGGTGCCAATTATATTTGTTTGTAAAAAGGCTAACGGGTCAGCAATCGATCTGTCAACATGGCTTTCTGCAGCACAATGTATTATCGCTGAAAATTTATTGCGCTCAAAAAGTTCATTTAATAAATTCACATCACATATGTCACCCTTTACAAAAACATAATTTGCCTCATTCTCTACATCTCTCAGGTTTTCTAAATTGCCGGCATAAGTAAGTTTATCCAGATTAATTATTTTATACTGAGGGTATTTTTTTACAAAAAAACGGGTTAAATGGGAGCCAATAAAGCCTGCGCCGCCAGTAATTAAAATAGTATGTTCAATCATTTTGCAAACTTATTAATAATTTGCCAATTGATATTTAAAATGTAATTTCATTCTCCTCACAATGCCAGTAGTTGCTTTTATATATATTGTCTATTTAATCGTTCTGGTATTTATACTTTTAAAACTCAGGTTTGTAAAACAAAGCGGTTTAAACAATAAAACGGTTGTTACCCTCTTTTTGTGTAAAATTTTAGTGGGTGTTTTTGCAACATGGTATGGTATTGCCGAAAGTGGGGATGTATTATTGTGCTTTAATAACAGTATTTCTGAAACCGATACTTTAAAATCGCAACCCTTACTTTTCTTTAGCTCTATATTTAAATCGGGGTATGGCAATTACGACGGGTTATACAGCTCACACTCTTTTTGGAATGATTTGAGGTATTTATTTATGGATAAAATAATGGCCATATTAAATATATTCTCCTTCAAAAATATTTATGTTAATGTACTCATTTTCAATTTTGTGGTATTTACAGGCCATATAGCACTTTACAAAGTTTTTATTTCACTTTGGCCAGCAAAAAAAATCGCAGTAATTGCAGGCTGCTTTCTTTTACCAAGCAGCCTGTTTTTTTTAAGTACCATAAATAAAGACAGTGTTTTTTTCTTTTCTGCAACAATGGTTACTTATGTTTTATACAGAGTGCCAAAATTTAAAGCTGCATACCTCAGGCCAAAATTTTTATTGCTTTTTTTTATTGCTTTACTGCTAATGTTCGTAATTAGAAATTTCTTTTTCTTAGCTGTATTGCTTGCAATATTTTTGTTTTATCTAAGTACCTGCACAAAATTCAACCCGGTACATATATTTGTTACCGGGGCTATTTTAATGTGTTTAACTGTACTTTGTTGTGAAACAATCCGGGTATTGATAAGCTCCCGGCAAAATGAGTTTTTAACATTGGGAATTACAAAAAGTTTACTTAAAGTACCTGTTTTACAAACAGACATAAAAAGTTTTGTTAATTACCTGCCAGTGAGTTCAGGAATAATTTTTTTTGAACCCGTTATATGGCACAGCTATAATGCTTACTATTTTTTTTGCAGTATTGAAGTGCTTTTTTACCAGCTGTTGTTTATTACCTCAATATTCTTTTTTTTTAAAACCGGAAAATATATTAACCCCCGCCCGCTTGTTTTATTTGGTTTATTTTTTAGTATGAGCGCTTTATTTATTATTGGCTACACCATTCCATATGCAGGAGCCGTGGTAAGATATAAATCGGCATTTTTGCCATTTCTTATTACTCCATTGCTTTGTATAGTGCCGTACGAAAAATTTAAATGGTCAAATTTTATAAAAAAGAATAATTCTTAATTTTATTTGACTTACCAATACTTAGCGGCCCAAAGTTTACCTTTGCGCCATGCACTACGCTTCAATTGAAAATATAAGTAAATCATTTGGCATCCGCACCCTTTTTAAAAACATCAGCTTTTATGTAGAAGAAGGTGATAAAATTGCTTTTGTTGCCCGTAACGGCAGCGGAAAATCCACTTTATTAAAAATTATTGCCGGGCTGGATACACCCGATGCCGGCACTATTTGGGTGCATAAAGATATTAAGGTGATTATGCTGCAGCAGGAAACCCCTTTTGAAGAAAATAAAAGTATTTGGGATAATGTGCTGCGTATGGATAACCCCGTGGTAAAAGTGGTAAAAGCATATGAACAATGTCTGGAGGAAGACCCCGATAATATTGAAAAGCTGACTAACCTTATGGCACTGGTGGATGAAAATAATGCCTGGAATTTTGAAAGCGAACTGCAGCAGATTTTGGGTAAACTAAACCTGCATCACTTAAACGAACCGGTAAAAAATTTAAGTGGTGGCCAGCGCAAAAGAGTGGCACTGGCACAGGCTTTAATTGAAATGCAATTGCACGAAGGACGTTGTTTATTAATACTGGATGAGCCTACCAACCATTTGGATGTAAGTATGATTGAGTGGCTGGAAGATTACCTGAGTGCACAAAAAGTTACACTGCTGCTGGTAACACACGACCGTTATTTTTTGGATGCCGTGTGTAATGAAATTTTAGAAATGGATGAAGAGAAAGTGTACACTTATAAAGGCGATTACGATTATTTTTTAGAACAAAAAAGCCTGCGCCAGGAAGTACAGGCAAGTGAACTGCAGAAGGATAAAAACATTTTTAGAAAAGAGCTGGAGTGGATGCGCAAGCAGCCCAAGGCAAGAACCACCAAAAGCAAAAGCCGGCAAGATGCTTTTACAGAAGTGGAAGAACGGGTGAGCCTGAAAAAGGAAGATTTGGAAGTAAGCCTGCAGGTAAAAATGACAAGGCTGGGCGGCAAGATTCTGGAGATGAAAAAGATTTACAAAAGCTATGGCAATAAGGTTTTGATAAAAGGGTTTGATTATACTTTTAAACGGGGCGAAAGGGTGGGTATTGTTGGTAAAAATGGTGTGGGTAAATCAACTTTTTTAAAAATTGCCCTGCATCAGGAGCAGCCGGACAGTGGCAAAATAAACCATGGCGATACAGTGGTGTTTGGCAACTTTGATCAGGAAGGTTTAAAATATAAGGAAGACAAAAGAGCTATTGAATATGTAAAAGACTTTGCAGAGTTTTTTCCGCTGGCAGATGGCAGTAAAATAAGTGCCAGCCAGTTTATGGAGAAGTTTGGTTTTAGCGGGGAGCAGCAATACACACCACTGAGTAAATTAAGTGGTGGCGAAAAACGCAGGCTGCATTTATTAAGTGTGCTGTTTGTAAACCCCAATTTTTTAATACTGGATGAGCCTACAAACGACCTTGACCTGCAAACCCTGCGTACACTGGAAGAATTTTTACTGGATTACCCAGGTTGTATTTTAATTGTAAGTCACGATAGATATTTTATGGACCGCATGGTGGATCATTTATTTGCTTTTGAAGGAGATGGTATGATAAAAGATTTTCCTGGTAATTATTCACAATACAGAGAAGCACTTGCAAAAGAAAACTTTACGGGGCATGAAGTAAAAGAGGTGCCGGATGCTAAGGAAGTACCTGCAACAAAAGTGGCTGCTGTTCCTGCCCCACGGGGGGAGGTTAGGAAGGGGCTTTCTTTTAAAGAAAAGCATGAGTTTGAAACTATTGAAAAAGAAATGCCTGCATTACAAAGTGAAAAAGCAACATTGGAAGAAAAGATGAACAGTGGTAATTTGAATTTTGAAGAACTGCAAAAGGCCGCCGCCAGAATAGGGGAAATAACAAACCTGCTTGATGAAAAAGAAATGCGCTGGCTGGAGCTGAGTGAGAGAATGTAAGTGATGATTTTAAGAACAATAAATGTAGTTTAATTGGCTTTAAACAGGGCTGGTTTACAATAATTTTTTTGTAAATTTGGTAAAAGGGTTGGTATGAATAAAGAAACATTAAAGAAGGAATTACACCATCTTATCGATAATACAGATGATGAAGCACTTTTGAGTATGGTAAAAGAAGACATTGTAGCTTACCAAACTAAAAGTAATAAAACGATTGACGATCTTTCTGATTTAAGTTTAGAAGACCGGAAGGAGTTGGAAACACTTGCAGCAGAAGAGATTGATAAGGATACAATCAGTTTAGAGGAATTGAAAAAAGAAATGAACGAATGGGTTACCAAATTATAGCAAAAAAAAGATTTTTGAATAATTTTAAAAAGGTTACTGCTTATCTAAATTTAGAATGGAATAAAACTGTTGCTGAAGAATTTAATAAGATTGTGAAGGACAGGTTAGATTTTATAGCTGAACACCCTACAACAGGAGCTGTTACAGCCATAAAAAATACCCGAAGTGTTATAGTTGGTAAAGGCCATCAAAATAAAATTTACTACCGTATTGAAAATAATAAAATTGTTATTCTCAATATGTTTGACACTAGGCGGAACCCCAAAAACAATCCCTTTAATAAGCCAAAATGAATCAACGCTTTTATTCGCTTGATGTTTTCAGGGGCGCCACTGTTGCGCTGATGATACTTGTAAATAACCCAGGGAGCTGGAGCCATATTTTTCCGCCATTAAAACATGCGTCATGGCATGGTTGCACACCAACTGATTTAGTGTTTCCCTTTTTTTTATTTGCAGTAGGCAATGCAATGGCTTTTGTAATGCCAAGGCTGGAAGAAAAGAATATATTTTGGCAAAAAATAATTAAGCGTACGCTGCTGATTTTTGCTATTGGCCTTTTTTTAAACTGGTTTCCATTTATAAAATATAACGATGCAGGCAACATTGTTGGAAAACCATTTGAAAACCTGCGCATATTTGGCGTATTACAGCGCATAGCAATCAGTTATTTTTTTGCATCGGTAATTGTACACTTTTTTAAAGTGCGTGGTGCATTTGTTGTAAGTGGCATTGTATTGCTGCTGTACTGGTTTTTATGTGTAGCGGCAAACCCTGCAGATGCTTTTAGTATTAACGGCTGGTTTGGAACTAATATTGATAAAAGTATTTTAGGAGAAAAACATATGTACCATGGCGAAGGTATTGCCTTTGACCCTGAGGGGCTGATGAGTACATTTGCTGCCATAGTACAGGTGGTATTTGGCTATTTAGCGGGTAACTATATTTTGCAAAAAGGTAAAATGCCGGAAATGCTGAATGGCTTATTTGTGGCCGCTTGCGTTTTAATTTTTACAGGCTTTTGCTGGGACACTGTTTTTCCTATTAATAAAAAAATATGGACCAGCAGTTACGCAGCTTATACAACCGGGCTTGCATTACTTATACTGTCGCTGCTTATTTATTTAATTGAGTTTAAAAACGTAAAAGGTGGCTGGACTAAATTTTTTGATGTGTTTGGAAAAAATGCACTCTTCATTTTTGCGTTAAGTAATATTGTGCCAAAACTTTCGGGGCTTATTAAAATATCAGATGGAGTTAATGCAGTTACTGGTAAACAAAACCATACATCTTTATTAGGCTGGTTTTATGAGCATGTCTGCAGGCCCATATTCCCTTCTCAACCAAATATTGGTTCATTACTTTATGCACTCTTCTTTATAGCTCTTATGTGGTTTTTTGCCTGGTTTATGCACAAAAAGAAAATTTATATTAGGGTATAACGCAGTAAAGTTACACCGCAGCTTTACCAGAGGTGTTATTGTATAAATGCCACATCTCTATCAACTCCACAAGGTTATTAACTTTTAATTTTTCAAACAAGCGTGCTTTATAAGTACCCACTGTAGATATAGCTAAAGAAAGTATGTTTGATATTTCTGTAATGGATTTACCGCTTGTAAGCAGCGAAACTATTTCCACCTCACGTGAGCTGAGTTTCTCAAAAGGATTATCTGCCCGGTTGCCGTTCATATCCACCACTAATTGTTCCAGCAGGGTATTGCTCATGTAAATGCGCCCGTTTAAAACCATTTCAATGGCTTTCTGCAGTTCTGCCAAACCGGAATTTTTTGCAACAAAACCCATGGCACCTGCTTTTAAAAAGCGTTTGCCATAAATATTTTCCGGCGTCATAGAAAAAATGAGCACTTTGCTTTGGGGATAAGTAACCTTTATATAGTCCAACAAACCAGTTGTATCAGTATCTGGTATCTGCACATCCATTATAACAAGGTTATAACTTCTTGCCTTCAGCTGTTCCAGCGCAGATTTATCATTATGAGCTTCGTAAACTTCGCAGGGTTTAAAAAGTTCAAGCAATACAGTTTTTACTCCCGAACGCACCACTTCGTGGTCGTCAATTAATAAAAAACAATTCATGGATAAGATTTTATTTATTTTGTAAGTTGTTACCTGTAAATTAAGGTTTAATGCAAAGTTAATATGTATTATCAGTTAAAATAACCATTCATACTATTTATAACAGTAAAGCTTTGCAAGCAATTATGCTACCTAATATGAATATATAGCTTTTAGATTGATTTATAAATAGTTACTCCTTTTTTTAAATAAGTAAATAATTATACAATAATTAGAAATACCTTTTTTGGCTATAAAATACCTTAATAAGTAAGTATTGCAATTGCTTTTACACAGTGTTTATTAGCTCATTGGTGCCATCACAAATTTCTACAAAATACACCTCGGGTGCAATATTAAACTGCTGCTGGTAAGCTTTGCCTATACTTGCGGCAGCATCACCAACAAAATTTTTGTGTATGATATTTATAGTACAGCCCCCAAAACCGCCACCCATAAGGCGGGCACCAACAACATTTGGGTTGGCTTTGGCTTGCGCTGTTAAAAAATCAAGCTCGGCACAACTTACCTTATAAAGCCTGCTTAAGCCTTCATGTGTTTCAAACATCAGTTTGCCAAAAGCTTCAATATTTTGTTGTTTTAGTAAAGCACCTGCCTGTTGTGTGCGGTTAATTTCTTCTACCACATACTTGCAACAATTGTATACATCGGCCGATAATTCGTTTTTATATCGGTCTACAATTTCAACACTTTTAATATCCCTGAAAGTAAATATGCCGGGTTCCTGTTTTAAAACGGCTAAACCAGTTTCGCAGTTGTTGCGTCGTATGTTATATTCGCCACTTGCAAGGCTGTGCTGCACTTTGCTGTTTATTAAAACAATTTGATAGTCGGCAAAATCAAAAGGAAAATACTCGTGTGTTACCTTATCGCAATCCAGCAATATTACATTGCCCTGTTTGCCGTTAAGGCTGGCATACATATCCATAATGCCGCATTTTACATTAGGATAGTTATGCTCTGCACGCTGGCACAGTAAAGCAAGTTCTTTACGGTTTAGTTGTAAATTAAAAATATTATTAACCGCAAATGCAAGGCCGCCTTCCACTGCTGCGGATGAACTCATGCCTGAACCAACAGGTATATCGCCGCCAAAAACACAATCGAATCCGCCTATGCTTTTTGGCAACATTTCAAATTCTTTAAGCACACTGAGTAAATAATTTTTCCAGCCTTCTTTTTTTTCAAAACTGTTTACTGTTGTTGAATATGCTTCAGTAAAATCAAGCGAATAAAAATTTATATTGTTAGTGTTATTTGCAGCTATTGCGTAATAAATGCCTTTATTGATTGCAGCGGGCATTACATAGCCGCTGTTATAATCAATGTGCTCGCCAATTAAATTAATACGGCCAGGCGAATAAAATAAACGGGGCTTTGATGTAAACCTGCTTGTGTATTCTGTTAAAACTGCTGTGGCAATCTGATTCATGTTATTAATTAAAGCGGCGAAGTTATTTTATAAGTTGTTGAAAACTGTGCTGCTGTTTCGGGTTGAAGTATAATTAGCCCCATACCGTTATTAAAGGCATTGGGTGCGCCGCTTATGTTTTCAATGGCAATACTGTTGCGGTGCGGCGGTGTGTATATTTGAAGATATGGGTAACTGCGGTCAGGATAAATTTCCAGCTGTAAATTTTTTACAGTGTCAGTTAATGTGCAGGCAGGGCCTTTACTGTTATCTTTTAAGGTGAAGCAATTGTCAAAAAAAGTAGCTCCTAATTGCTTGGCGCTGTTAAATTCAGCATAAGGAATTAGTTTTTTGGTGGGAACCAGGCTATCGTCAAACTCAACAAGGCAATCGCTGTTAAACTGCAGCAGCAGTTCATTTACTGTTCCGCCAAAAGTAAAATACGGGTGCCAGCCATCCATTACAGGAATTGTTTTTTCTGATGTATTAGTCACAGCGGTGCTTAAAGTAATTGTATTGCCTGCTTTAAGCTCATACGTTACCTCACACCGGAACGAAAATGGATAACCTTTGTCTTTACCAGTATACTCACAATAAAGCGATACGCCTGCGCTTATTTCGTTGGCCCATGTGTTGTTTACTGTAAAAGGCTCATTGTACAGTAACCCATGAATGGCGCTTCCATTCAGTAAAAATTTTTCAATACTATATTCTTTTCCTTCAAAACTGTATTGTGCATTTTTAATACGGCAGGCAAAGGGACTCATTTTAATATTTCTAAAGCCTTTGCTTTCTGCACAGGTGGCAAAATCAGCATCGCTTTCATAACTCTCTACAATATTAAGCGATTGGTTATTATGAAGTATTGAAAAACTGTACAATATACCACCACATTCAGGCAGTATTACTGCTGTGGTTTTAGAAGACTTATCACAAAGTATTACTTGTTGCGAAAATGTCTCCGCTGCTTTAACACTTACCTGAAACATGCATAATATTTTATACTGCCGAAATTACTGCAAGTGTTTTACACAAATTGATTATTGCGTTAAAGAATTTAAATATTGTTTACAATGTTGTAACATCGATTTGTATAAAATTGCTTTACCTTTATTGTAATGAATCGTAAAACATTTATTAACACTTTAGCACTTACAGGTATGGCAGGCGCAGCACTAAAATTAAATGCCTTAGGCAAATTAACAGATGCTATGAACAATACAGAGCAAATGCCGGTGTTGTTTTTAGGCCATGGCAGCCCCATGAACGCTATTGAAGAAAATGAATTTGTAAAAGGCTTTAGAGATGAAGGTAAAAACATTACCCGGCCCAATGCCATTATCTGTATATCGGCACATTGGGAAACTGCCGGTACCTTTATTACTGCAATGGAGCATCCTAAAACCATTCATGATTTTGGAGGGTTTCCTAAAGAATTGTTTGAAGTGCAGTACCCTGCACCGGGCAATCCACAACTGGCAAAAGAAACAAAAGAACTTATTAAAAAAACAGACGCAGGGCTTGATGAAAAATGGGGGCTAGACCATGGTTGCTGGAGTGTGGTAAAACATTTGTACCCTGATGCTGATGTGCCTGTACTGCAATTAAGTATTGACTACCGCCAAACACCGCAATACCATTATGAACTGGCTAAAGAATTAGCAGCATTGCGTAAAAAAGGAGTGCTGATTGTTGGAAGCGGCAACATGGTACACAACCTGCGTATGGCAGCATGGGACAAATTAAATGAAACCTATGCCTACGACTGGGCGGCAGAAGCAAGCGAAAAAATGAAACAATATATTCTTAACGGAGATCATCAGCAACTGATAAATTTCCGTAACCAGGGCAAAGCATTTGATTTGGCAATACCAACGCCGGAGCATTATTTGCCGCTTCTGTATGCACTTGCTTTAAAAGAAGAAAACGAAAAAATAACATTGTTTAATGATAAACCAGTGGCTGGTTCACTCACTATGACTTCTTTAAAAATTGAAAAAGAGTAAATAAAAAAGGAAGTGTTTTGCACTTCCTTTTTTATTTGTAGTCCCGACAAGAATCGAACTTGTATCTAAAGTTTAGGAAACTTCTATTCTATCCATTGAACTACGGGACCATTCTCCTATTACCAGATTGAGGGTGGCAAAAGTAACTATTTCTACTATAAAAACAGTTGTAATTTTGGTTACATTTACAGCTTAACACAGCAATATGAAAAAATTACTTCCTTTAATACTTCTTTTAGTTACCTGTTTAAATACAGCTGTTGCGCAGCAAAAAGCGCATATAAACCATACTGCTGTTTATGTGGTTGATCTTACAGCTAGCCTGGCTTTTTATCAAAACATTATTGGGCTGGATACCATACCTGAGCCCTTTCATGATGGTAAACATGCCTGGTTTAAAACCGGGCCCGGTATTTCTCTGCACATAATACAGGGTGCCGGGGTTAAAAAGGAATACTACAAAAACCAACATACCTGTTTCAGTGTGGCTTCGGTTGATGCGTTTATTAAATTACTTACTGCAAAAAACATCCCTTTTGAAGATGTAAAAGGCAATAAAAATGTAATTACCACCCGTGTAGATGGGGTAAAGCAGCTGTGGTTGCAGGATCCCGACGGGTACTGGGTTGAAATAAATGATGCTAAAGACTAAGCTGCTTTTAGCCACATACCCTATCTTTGCCCACCTAAAAAAATAAAGAATATGAAGTGGTTGAATCTTTTAATTAAATACCGTTTACCCCTTGGGATTATACTGCTGGCACTGGCAATTTTTACTAATATACAAACCAGTTTCTGGCCTTCGTTTATATTATATCTTATAGCAGTTGTATTAATAGTTGGCCATTTTTTATTTGGCCCCATGCGCCTTATACAAACCTGTATGGAAGAAGGCGATGTGGATGGCGCTAAAAAAGTGCTGGATTCAGTATGGTTTCCTGCTTTATTAATTAAGCCGGTACGTTCTGTTTATTATACCGTAAAAGGTAATTTAGATATGATGAACCAGGACTATGCCGCCGCAGAAAAAAACCTGAAAAAAAGTAACGAATTGATGAACAGCAGCACCCTTATGAAAGGGCAGTTGCAACAGGCAGAAGGTGCCAACAAACTGCAGCTGGGTATGCTGGCCATACAAAAAGGGGATATGAAAGGAGGCGAAAGCTATATACGCCAGGCCATACGGGCCGGTTTGCCGGATAATGAAAATAATGCAGCAGCTTACCTGCAACTGTGTTCAATAATGATGAACAAAAGAGAGTTCAGGGCAGCAAAAGATTATTTCCGCAAGGCTAAAGCTTATAAACCCACCACGCCACAAATTGTTGACCAGATAAAGCAAATTGAAAAGTATATTGGCCGTATGCCGGGATAGGGCGACGTAATAATGTGCATTACTTACCGTTTATGTATCACAAACAAATAAATTTACTTTTACACCCCCAATAAATTACATACTTATGAAGGTTTTAGTTACCGGCGGTGCCGGATACATTGGCTCAGTTTTAGTACGTCAGTTATTAAACAAAGGCTATAACGTACGTGCATTTGATAATTTAAATTTTGGTGGCGATGCATTGTATGATGTAATGCAGCACCCCAACTTTGAATTTTTAAAAGGAGATGTACGCAATGCAGAAGATGTACAAAAAGCCATTGAAGGCATGGATGCCATTGCACACCTTGCTGCCATTGTTGGCGACCCTGCCTGCAAAAAATTTGCCGATGATGCCCGTACCACCAACTGGGATGGCAGCGTAGCACTGTTTGATGCAGCAGAAAAAGCAGGTATTAAACGTTTTGTTTTTGCCAGCACTTGCAGCAACTATGGTAAAATGCCCGACCCTAATTCTTTTGTTACAGAAACATCGGAACTGAACCCGGTAAGCTTATATGCAGAGCTGAAAGTAAAGTTTGAAAATTATATAATGCACGACCGTAAGGATACCAAAATGTGCAGTACTGCATTACGTTTTAGTACGGTGTATGGTTTTTCTCCACGTATCCGGTTCGATTTAACGGTGAACGAATTTACCCGTAATGCTGCCATAAATGGTGAGCAACCAATTTGGGGAGCACAATTTTGGAGGCCATATTGCCATGTTGATGATTTGGCAAGAGCGGTTGTATTAGTAATTGAAAGCCCAGAAGAAAAAGTAAAAAGCAACGTATTTAACGTAGGCAGTACAGAAGAAAATTATAACAAAGGGATGATTATTGAAGAGGTTTGTAAAGTGGTGCCCAATGTAAAAGTTGACTATGTAGAAATGAATGAAGACCCAAGAGACTACCGGGTAAACTTTGATAAAATTAAAAACGAACTGGGCTTTACCATTACCAAAACGGTACCCGATGGCGTAAAAGAAATTTACCTGTTGTTAAAAACCGGTATTGTTACAGACTCTTTCGGGCCTAAGTTTAGGAATATATAATACAACCAATTATAAATTCGTTATTGCCCTGTACTAAAATGCAGGGCAATTTTTATTTTGATAACCCCCGCAGATTTCGCAAAAAATGCAGAGGGTATTTAACATATAAGCGATAGCTGCGTAATCTGCGGGCAATATTTTAATACCTTTGCCCCGTTTAAAATCATAACCCCCAAACAAAACAAACTATGCTTTTATTAAGTGGCCCAAACATGGGCGGTAACGAACTTAAATATGTAACCGAATGTATTACCACCGGCTGGGTTAGCAGCGTGGGTGCTTATGTAGACCAGTTTGAAAAAATGAGCGCCGAATTTGCCGGCACCAAATACGCTGTAGCCAC
>JAGVCC010000208.1 GCA_020059395.1 Chitinophagales bacterium
CATGGTAAAACTCGGCATTTCCAGTTTTGCATCTTTGGCAGGATTATACAATTTACTGCCGCCTGCCCGGGCAAATGAATATCCCATTTCTTTCAACACTACCTGCGATAATGAATCGGAGCGGTTGCCGGGATAAGCAAATGAAATGGGTTTAGGTATGCCGTATTGCTTACACTTTGTTTCTATGTAAACAATTTCTTTTTGCATTTCCTCCCGGCTTAGTTTGGTCATATTTTTATGATGGCCGGTGTGGTTGCCAATTTCAAAACCCATTTCATGTAATGCTTTTATCTGCTGCCATTGCATATAATACACCGAATCTGCCGGTTGTTTGCGGGGCATTTCGCAAACCATAAATGTTGCATCAAACCCATACTTTTTTAACAGCGGTGCCACAATAGTATAATGACTTATTTCTGCATCATCAAAACACAATACTACTATTGGTGCTTTTGCAGATGGAGTATTTTGTAACTGCTGCATGGCAGTAGCATACCGTTTGCCCAACTCTCTTGCAGCGGCTGCATCAAAATGAAGTTTATCGCCTTTGTCTGCTAAATTTTTTGCAGCAACAACAGCCGTGTTATTTACTGCACCCGGCAATTGATTGATAATCGGATTGATAAAATCAGTTTTATTAAAATGGCCGATTTCGCCAGCGATAAAAGGCAGGTTGGGATTTTGCAAATCAGTTCTTAACCGCTGTACTAATGTTTTCAATTTATCTAAATACAGCACTGCATGACCTGAATCATTATCCGATTCTCCCTGATGCCAAATGATGCCTTTCAACACTCCTTTTTGCATCGCCATTTTTGTACGGGCAATGGCATCATCGTAAGGATGTGCATTAAAATATGCTGCGCCGGGCTCCCACACTTTTATGGGAGAGCCGCCCCATGCACCCGGTATTAAACCAATTTTAATTTCCTTACCATCGCCCAACATATTTTTTGCAAAGCTGATAGCAGGGCCAACACCTGCAACGGGTTTATCATAATGTACCGGGTCGGTGGCGGGCACCCATTGGTTTAAAGAATCCAGCATAAGTATTTGCGGATTGGTTGCTTTACCCTCTGCATCCACCGCTCCTCTACCTGCCATGTTTGATTGGCCGATGAGTAGATACAAATGAAAATTTGAATCTACGCTGTTATGTTGTGCCGTTAAACGCAATACGCTGCACAATAAAAAAATATGAAACCCTGTTCTTTTCATTTATTTATTTTGAAACAAAAGCTGTTGTGAATTCATACTTACCAGAACCAAGTTTCACTATGGTATATCCTTTTTCTTTAACTACTACCTGTATTGTTTTTGATGCAGTAAGCGACATGCCATTTTCCATTATTTCATTTTCACCTAGCACCGGAACATAAACTGTGGCAGTGGTATTGGCAGGAATTTCAACAGTAAATAACAATTTACCATCCTGCAATTTCCAACTACTGCTGATGGTGCCATATAATGTTTTATAAGCTGCTGCTACGTATGTAAAACCTCCGCCAATATGTGGCTGTATGCGGATTTTTTTATATCCTACCCCATCACCACTTTCCGTATTCAATCCGGCCATTACACGATACATCCAGTCGCCAATAGCACCATACGCATAATGGTTAAAGGAGTTCATGGTGATTGCCTGAAAATCTCCGTTGGTGCGAATGCCATCCCATCGCTCCCAAATGGTGGTGGCACCTTTTGTTACCGGGTATAACCAGGAAGGATAGGTTTCTTGTAATAATAATGTGTAAGCAACATCGGAATAACCAAAACGACTGAGCACATGACATAAATAAGGTGTACCCAAAAAACCGGTGGTTAAATGGTTTTTATATTCTTTGATATTCGCCACGAGCCTGTCTGCCGCCTGTTGTCTTAAATGTTCGGGCAACATATCAAAATGTAATGCCAGCACATACGATGTTTGTGTGTTGCTCATGGTGGCACCATTTTCTGTGGTATATTCTTTTAAAAAAGCATCTTTTATTTTTTGCAGTAGTGTGGTGTAAGTGGCTACATCTTCTGTTTTACCCAATTCTTTTGCTGCATTAATAAGGAGTTGTGTAGAATAAGCATAAAAACATTGTGCTATTAAATATTTATTGGTGATGGCGGCTCTGCCATCATTATCATCGGCCATGGTATAAAACAACCAGTCACCATAGTGACTGCCTTTGTTCCATAAATTGTTAGTGCTTTGGCCTTGCATGTAACCTACCCATGCTTTCATACTGCTATACTGTGCTTCCAAAATTCTTTTATCGCCATATACCAAATACATCTCCCATGGAATAATGGTAGCTGCATCGGCCCAGCCTGCACTGCCGCCAGCAGCCCAGCCTTTATCACCTAACGGATTTGGAATAACATGCGGCACACTGCCGGTATTAATTTGGTCAAGCGACAAATCTTTCAACCATTTTGTAAAAAAATTATTTACGCCACGCAAAAATGTGGAGGTGCGGAAGAATGCTTGTGCATCACCTGTCCAGCCCATCCGTTCATCCCGTTGCGGACAATCGGTTGGCACATCTAAAAAATTACCTCTCAATCCCCACTCAATATTATGTTGCAATTGATTTATTAAGGCATTGGATGATGTAAAGCTGCCGGTTTTTTCCATAGCAGAATACAATGCAGCAGCAGTAAAATTTTCTGGTTTTAATTCACCAGCAATACCTTCCAGCTTTATATAGCGAAATCCAAAAAAAGTAAAGTGTGGTTCAAATATTTCTTCGCCATTTCCATTCAGTATATATACTGCCTGTGCTTTTGCTCCACGCAGGTTTTCAGTATAAAAATTTCCCTTCTTATCCAGCACTTCGGCATGAGAAATAGTTATTTTATCTCCAGCGTTGCCTTTTACTTTTACTTGCACCCAACCCACTAAGTTTTGTCCAAAGTCGATTACTTTTTCTCCTTTGGGTGTTGTAATTATTTTTACTGGCTTAAATGTTTCATGCTTTTTTATCTGTTCATTATAAGCTGCTTTTAAAATTGCTTTCGAAAAATCAGCCGTTTTTACTCCATTCCATTTAGTGTCATCATATCCTGGCAAAGCCCAACCTTTATTTTCCAGCCTAGCATCAATAGTTTCGCCTAAATAAATACCGTTTGAACGAATGGCTCCGGTTGAAGATTTCCAACTGTTATCAGAAACAACGCTTTCTATTGAACCATCCGCATAAGTAATCTCCAATTGAAAAAGCAAAGAGATATCTTTTCCATAAATATTTCTTTTATTATCAAAAGCAAAATTGCCTCTGTACCAGCCATCGCCCAATGTTACCGCAATTGCATTGTCGCCATTCATTATATGTGCTGTAACATCGTAGCATTGATATTGCAGGTGCTTGTTATAACTCGTCCAGCCGGGAGTGAGATAAGCATCTCCCACTCTCTTTCCATTTATCTGTGCCTCGTATAAACCATGTGCAGTAATATATGCAGTAGCTGATTTTATTTTTTTCTTACTGCTGAATTCTTTACGCATCAATGGTGCTGCGAAAACACTATCTTCTTTATAACCCGGCTCTATCCATTGTGCTTTCCAATCAGTTGCATTTAATAAACCCATTTGCCAATTAGCAATGGTACTCCATGATGATGCTTTACCATTATTATCCCATACCCGTACCTGCCAGTAATATTTTTTGCCTGAAACCAATGCTGCACCATTGTAGGGCACATGAATAGATTGACTTGAATTTATTTTTCCACTCTTCCATATTCCTTCTCCTTTTACTAATGCCGCCGGAAATGTACCCACTCGTATTTCATAGGCCGACTGCATAACATTCCTTTCGCCGGAAGATAACTGCCAGCTAAAATTTGGTTGCAATACATCAACACCAATGGGGTTTTGTAAATTTTCTGTATGAAGATTTTCAACTTTTACTTGTGCAA
>JAGVCC010000398.1 GCA_020059395.1 Chitinophagales bacterium
CTACAATGGTGTTTAATGTAGCAGCATCCAGCTGTATGCCTTTGGCATTTACTTTAGTAATTAACTCCGCCACATTTGCCCAGCCTTGTTCATTTAACACAAGGCCAATTTCTTCTGGTTTATGGCGAAGCAACAGGCTTAAAAATTTGCTGGTGTGTTTAAGTTGTTGTTGCATTTTGTTCATTTAATTGGTCTCTAACTTCCATTAATGCAAAGCCCAATAAGTTTGTACCACGCCATTTAAAAGGGTCGGCAGCTTCAGGCGCATCCTGCGGCAAGCCGATGCCCCAAATAATATCTGGCGGACTTGCTTCTACTATAATTGCATTGCCGGTATTTAATAGATAGTTTTTTAACTGTTCTTTTTCTGAAAATTTATGATAGTTACCTTCTATCACAAAATTGTAAGCATTATTACTCCAAATTGCTGCATCAAAATTTTTTACTTTCCGGCCCAGCGCTTTGGCTACAGCTGGTTTTTCTGCAGCCAATATTTTTTCAGCGGTTTCACTGTCGTAAAATAACAATGCTTTTTTTACCATCATCCAATGTTCGGCAGTTTTATAATTTACCTCATTAATATTAAAAGGAGAGGGATACCATTGACTAAAACAAGATTTATCAATGCTGTTTTCATTTTTTGGAGTGTGTCCCCAAAAAAATAGATACGAAGGTTGTGTGCCTTTTTGAATTTGGGTTTGTAACCAATGTAATGAATACTTCATTTGATTATTTTGTTATACACTTTTTGATATTGTTCAAAATCTTTTTGATTAATTACGGTTAAGTATATTACAGCAATATGATGATGTGCCAATTTATAACCGCTGATTGTTTGCAACGCAATTGCTGCAGCTTTATCAAAAGGAAACCTATATGCTCCAGTGCTGATACAGGGAAAAGCAATGGTTTTAATATTGTTTTCAATAGCCAGTTGTAAACAGGTAGTATAGCAGGATTGCAGTAATGCTTCTTCATTTTCAGTTCCATTATTCCACACCGGGCCCACAGTATGAAGAATGTATTTTGCAGGTAAATTGAAGCCAGGTGTAATTTTTGCAGACCCTGTTTTACAGCCACGAAGTTTAAAACAATACTCTTTTAATTCTTTCCCTGCTGCTTTGTGAATAGCACCATCTACACCGCCACCACCCATTAAGGAACTGTTGGCGGCATTAACAACAGCATCCACCTTAAGTGTAGTAATATCAGCTATAATAATTTCTGTTTTCATTCCTCTACTTTAAAACGCAGGTAAAGCCCAATAGAATTAATGTGTTGAACGGAGCGTCGCCACTGTTGCCCCATCAAGGAACTAATGTCCGTTTCAAAAAAATTAATTCTTTAAATTTTCCCTAATCTCTGCCAGTGTAAATTCTTTTACTATTTTTCCGTTTTTAAAAACGGTTTGCAATGCACTGTCTTTTTCCTGCTGCCAGTTTACTTTGTCGTACAAAACAAATTGGCTATTTTCTTTTTTTACTTGTAATAAACCGGTGGCCGATTTTTTTGTGCCATCGTCGGTTATGGGGTTTTTAAAAATTTCTCTTCCTTCACTTTCAATTTCTACATAAGTTGCTTTCATGGCCATACCAAAAGTATCACGGGTGTTGTACTGATAGGTAAAACTGCCAATGCCAAACACACACTGGCTGGCAAAGCCTTTTTGTTTTAGCCCTTCGCAAATGGCCTGTGCCCGCTGCAGGTTTATACTGTCGCCGTAAATAGCACCTATGTGGCTGTTTAAAATTTTATAGCCTTTATCCGTAACCGCTCCGCCAAATACATCCCACAATAATTCTACCACGCCTTTTTTTTCTGCTTCGGTTTTTCCGTTTACATCGCCGCAAATTATTTTTACAGGGTCGCCGCTGTCGGGGCGTATTACCACTTTGCCATCTCTGTTTAAAATTATTTCTTTTAACGCACTCACATATTCGGTACACACTTTCCATAAGTCCCAGGTATCGCTTACTATACTTACAATACCATTGGGATATACCTGTGTAATTAAACGTTTAAAAGTTTCCAGCTCACCATCTTTACTACCGCTGCACATTACGCTGTGTTCGGTGGCGGCTACGCTGCCGCCAATTAATTCTGTATCGGCATTGGCGTTGTAATACATTTCCAATGCATCAATAGCAGGTATAGTATCAGTACCGGTAAACGATAATAAATGACCCATGCCGCTGGTTACAGCACTTTCTAAACTGCTCATTCCCCTGAAACTAAAGTCGTGGCCCTGCCATTGTACAAACTCAGCTGGCATGCCTGTTTCGGTGGCATAGTGGTTTAATAATTTTCTGTACTCATACGCAATGGTAGCACTGGTGCAAGGCTGCCAAATAATGGCCGATAAAATGCTTTCTAAAAAATTGGTGAGCCAGTAAAATTGCGGCTGCGTATTTACCAAAGTAATGCAGGGCACTTTCATGGGTACTTTGCTGCCTTCGGGCAATGCTTTTATTTCTATGGGCAAATATCCTAAATCATGCAAGGCTTCAATATGCTCATACGTGGGCAAGTGTGCGCCTAAAGATGTTTCAATTCTTCTTTTATAGGCGGCCATTACTTTTTCTTTTGGCTGCTGAAAAAAGTTCTCGTTAAAATAATCCATTAAATACGATTTAATGAAATACTGCAAACCGAAAAAAACCATCTCGTCTATATTTTGCAGGCGGCTGCTGCGTGGGGTAAGGTTGCTGTACACCAGTGTGGTATTGGGCGGGTATTGAAATACATGACCTACTTTGTAATAATCGGTTAATAAAAAAGGATTTGTTTTCATTTTATATTTTTTGGTAAACAGCAGCAGTGTTTATTAAATTACCGCCGCTACTTTTTTTACAATATTGCTTTCATATTCTTTACAATAACTGTCGCTTACAATTATTTCGTTAAACTTTTCTTCCAGCGCTGTAAACCCTTTTGAAAAAATACCGTGGCTTACAATTAAGGTTAAGTGCGCTGGTTTTATTTTTTCGGCAATGGCTAAAAAAGTAGCGCCACCATCGCATATATCATCTATAATTACACAATTTCTATTGGTGCACTCTTCGGGCTCCAGCACTTCCAGTGTTAATTTGCCGGTGGCCAGGTTTCGGTTTTTGCTGCAATACACAATGTCTTTAATATTGCTGTTCCAGTCAAAATACTTGCTTACTTTTTTGGCAGCACCGGCATCAGGACAAATTAAAACTGCATTGGGCTGCTGGTACTGCTGCACCATTTGCTGGTTGGTAATATTTACGGTGTTATTAATAAGCATGGTGGCCACATCGGAGTGTACATCAAACAAAAACACTTTTTCAAAACCGCAGCTATTGATTAACTGGGCAATTACTTTAAGGTCAATACTGTCGCCGTGCTGCATCAACCTGTCAAACCGGGCAGCCATTAAATACGGGATAACCAACACTTTCTTTTTGGCAAACAGGTTATCCAGTGCATTGGCGGTTTGTAACAGCTGCAGCACTTTATCGCTGCTGGTAAGTGAGCAAATTACTTTTACAGCATCGCCTTCT
The DNA here is from genome assembly GCA_020059395.1 of Chitinophagales bacterium. Taxonomy (GTDB): domain Bacteria; phylum Bacteroidota; class Bacteroidia; order Chitinophagales; family Chitinophagaceae; genus Ferruginibacter. The sequence continues at coordinate 3,528 of JAGVCC010000398.1, forward strand.
TCAATACCCTGTATATTAACATGAGGCTGCCTGTCGGGGAACATTACCAGTTGTATACCGTGGGCTGTGTTGAGGTTTATTATTTTCATATTGGTTATTTATGCTGGTTTTATTTTGCTTAAATAATAAGCAAATGTAGTAACACTGTTTAGAATATCCAAATTTTGCTTCAATTTGAAGCAAAATAAATTTAATTGAATCTGTAGTGCTTTGAAAACAGGTTATTTTATTTTTCTTACCAACCTTACGCTAAACCCAAATGGAATTCCTTCCCATTCTCCGCCTGCAACTTGCTTGTCTTTATCTCCAGATGTGGCAAAGCCATCTAAAAAACTGATATAACTTGCAACGTACTTACTCTTTTCGTTTCTGGCCCAAAAACTGTATGCGCCCTTGCCCCATACACACAGGGTATCTAATTCATTAAAACGCAGTTTATATATTTCCCTGTCTTTTTTTGATGCGTTGATGGTTCGGTACTCAACAATAGCAGGCACATACCAGTCGGCATAGCCGCCATATTTAGCTGCATTCATTTTCTTTTGCCAGTCAAAACATTCGTTCCAGTTAAGTACAAAACGATTGTTTAAAAACGAAAAATCGTTACGCATCCACATTAATCCGCTTTTTAAATCGGTAATAACTAATGAGTCGGCAGTGTTTTTAACCTGCGCATTTACTTTTACAGCAAATAAAAAAAATGCAATACAGCAATAAATAATTTTTGTGTCACTTTTCATTGTGTTTAATGTTTTATATCTCAAAATGAAACCCCTCTTTAAGCAACTCCTTATACCGCTTTTGATTAAACTGGTACATTTTGCTGGGTCGCCCTTTACCATCGGCTTTAGATAGTTGGCCGGTTTCTTCTAAAAAACCAAACGATAAAATCTTTTTACTAAAATTGCGCCGGTTCAATTCTTTATCCAGCAGGGCGGCGTATAGTTTCTCTAAATCGGAAAAAGGGAATTTTTTATCCAGCAGCTCAAATCCAATGGGCTGGTAGCGCACTTTTGCCCGTAAGCGCTCAATGGCAGTTTGTAAAATTTGTTTATGATCAAATGCCAGGGCCGGTAATTTTTTTATGCTGAACCATTGGGCATTGGCAGCATCTGTACTGGCTTTTAACTCCTGGTACTGGCTGGTTTTTACAAGACCAAAATATGCAATTGCAATAATGCGCTGCCTTGGGTCACGGTTGGGCTGGCCAAAAGTATATAGTTGCTCTAGGTAGTTTACTTCAATACCGGTTTCTTCTGCCAGCTCTCTTGTTACTGCTTCTTCCAGCGACTCTTCGTTAAGGACAAAACCGCCGGGTATAGCCCAGCTGTTTTTAAACGGATCGTATTTACGCTGTATTAATAAAACAGACACACCATCCTGTTTTGAATAGCCAAACACAATAGCATCTACCGCAACTTTTATTTGAGACATTTTTAGTTATATATTCTTGTAAAGTTACATTACATTCATGTTGTACTAATCAGCCCTTTTTTAAACTGAGTGTCTAATACAGGCAGCAAATGATTAAAAGTTTCTTTAAAAGAAACTAATAACAAATTGCAGCATCTAATTACACAAGCATAAAAATTTTTAAATTGCAGCCACACAACATAAAGACTTTAGTGAAATGAAAAAATTAATTTTTGGCATTGCAGTTTTTATAAATACCACTAATGTGGTTGCCAAAGTTTTTCTCCCCGCCGTGTACAGCAACCACATGGTGCTGCAGCAAAAAAGCGCTGTAAAAATTTGGGGCTGGAGCGAAGTGGGAGAAAGCGTTACCATTACCACCAGTTGGGATACGGTTACATATAAAGCCGAAGGAGATGCGTATGCAAAATGGCAAACTGTTTTACAAACACCCATTGCAGGAGGTACATATACAATTACAGTTAAAGGCCCTTATAGCACAATAGTTATTGAAGATGTTTTAATTGGCGAAGTATGGCTGGCCAGCGGCCAAAGCAATATGGAAATGACCACTTGGTGGGGATTGCCCTATGAAGAAGAGGTAAAAAAAGCCACCAATAATCAAATCCGCTTTTTTCATATTGCCCGCAGCTCCTCTCCCTATCCGCAAGAGGATGTAAGAGCACAGTGGGTGGTATGCAGCCCCGAAGCTATGAAAGGCTTTAGCGCTGCTGCTTATTTTTTTGGTAAAAAAATTAATGAGCATACAAAAATGCCCGTGGGTTTAATTAGTGCTTGCTGGGGCGGTACGCCTGCCGAAGTATGGACACCCGAAGATGAAATACGCAACGATAGTATTTTAAAAGCAGCAGCATTAAAACTTACACCAACAAAATGGTGGCCGGTAAAACCTGGCTATAATTATAATGCCACTATTGCGCCGCTTACTAATTTTAAAATAGCTGGTGTAATATGGTATCAGGGTGAAAGCAATACTAATGCATCACAAACCTACCAATATTTATTTACTACCATGATAAAGAGTTGGCGTCAGAAATGGAAAGATGACTTTCCTTTTTACTTTGTGCAAATAGCCCCTTACAGCTACGAAACCACCAATATTTGTGCGTTGTTGAGAGAAGCACAAACAAAAACTTTAATGCTGGCCAAAACGGCTATGGTGGTAACAAGCGATTTGGTGGATAATATAAATGACATTCATCCTAAACTAAAAAAAGAAGTGGGTGAAAGGCTTGCAGACATTGCCATAGCAGAAGTATATGGCTTTGACAGATTAAACTACAAAAGCCCTTTGTACAAAGCAATGCAAATTGAAAAAGATAAAATACGCATCAGCTTTACCAATGCAGCAAACGGATTAATGATAAAAGGAAAAACAGCTACAGATTTTTACATTGCCGGCGCAGATAAAATTTTTGTACCTGCACAGGCAAAGCTGCATGGCAATGGCAGCACTATTGTTGTGTGGGCAAAAGCAGTTAAAAACCCGGTAGCAGTGCGTTTTGGTTTTAGCAATACAGCCATGCCAAATTTATTTGGTAAAGAAGGGCTGCCCGTAAATTTATTTAGAACGGATGATTGGCAAGTGGAAACGGGGCCGGTAAAAAATAATTGAAATAATACCCGAAATACTATTGCATTTTTACCAACCGGCATAAATGCTGCATACGGTAAAACTATTTACTGCCAATGTTTGTATATACAGCGGAATAGTTTAGTTGTAGTAAAAAATAAGTTGAACTTGAAGGCTCTTTAATAAAATAATTCATTTACAAATTTCACTACTTTTATCAAAACCAACATTATGAAAAAGCTAATAGTAATTTTTTTAACGGGCCTTACAATAGGTATAAATACTAATGCGCAAACAATAATAAATAAAAAACAGCAGCACGTTGATTTAAGTTTTGGTTTTGGCAGCTCTCAAGGCAGCATTGCGGCTGCTCATTTTTATAATTTTAATTTAGGAAAAAATAATAAATTTATCATTGGTACTGGTGTGCGTTTTAATGCATTTTATGGCACTAAAATAAATTTTTTATCAGCCCCTGCTAAATTGGCAAGTGATAATGCTAAAATAGACACTTTATTGGCACCCAAACCGGCTATGTATGCTTTTAATGCGCTAATAAATTTAGGGTATAATATCTCCCCTAAAATGCAAGCCGGTTTTAATATTGATTTGTTAGGCCTTTCATTTGGGCCAAAGGGTAATCCCACATTTATTACTAAAGGTACTTCAATAGCCACGCAGGCAAAACCCACAGCCTTTAATGTTTTGCTTGTGGGCAATAATGACAGAGGTACGTTAAACTCTGAGTTTTATCTGCGTTATAAAATGAGCAAAAAATTTGCTGTAAAAGCCGCCTATCAGTATTTATTTACCGAATTAACCACCACCACCAAAGTACAAACCTTACCAGAGCAAAACGATCGCTTTAGAAACAAGGCCTCATTACTAAGTATAGGTATAGGGTATCATTTTTAATTAATCATGGGGGCTAATTTTTCAGCATGGCTTTATTGCTGCACAATTTGGCGGGCTTTTGCCTTTTATTTTAACAACGCTATTCCTTTTTCAACTTATACATATAGTACCCTTTTGGCTAGTACTAAAAAGGTACACTCAAACATTTTGGCAGAAATTAAAGTATCACTATATAAAAGAGCGTATTCCTTCGGCATTATACTCCTGCCTGAATTCCTTTGGCGTACATTCTTTTTTCTTTTTAAAAATGCGGTTAAAGTTAGAAATGTTGTTGAAGCCGCATTTAAAAGCAATTTCGTTAATGCCGTGGGTGGTATCAATTAACATACGGCTTGCATTGCCCAGGCGTATTTCATTCAATGTATCAATAAATGTTTTGCCGGTACGCTGTTTAAAAAACCGGCTAAAGGCAACTTCACTCATTGATACTAACTCTGCAGCTTCTGCTAGCGTAATATTTTTTCCAAAGTTGTTGTTAAGGTAATTCATAATTTTCTCCACCCTGCGGCTGCCATAGTTAATACTTTCGGCATTTTTAAACGACAGGTCGCTGAGTATTTTCATATTACGGGAGGCACTAAGGTCGTGCAGTATAGAAATTAACTCCAGTACAGAATCAAAACCATGTTTTTTGGTAAGGCTCAGTAGCCTAGGTTTAACAGCAGCAATGGTTTCTTTAGAAAATAAAATACCCCGTAACGATTTTTCAAACATACTTCGTATCAGGTTCATTTGGTTGCGCTGCAAAAATTTATCGTCAAACAAATCCCGGTGAAACTGAATAGTGATTTCAGTAAACTCTTTGCTTTTGCATTTGTGGTTAAACCAGCCATGCTGGAGGTTGGGCCCCACCAGCACCAGTTCCAGATTGTCTATTTCATCAATATGGTCGCCAATTACCCGTTTAATACCTTTTGCATTATCAATAAAGTTCAGCTCAAACTCCTCGTGGTAATGAAGGGGAAAATTAAACTCCGATTTTACCCGGTAAAACAGGGTAAAACAATCGCTCTGTGTAAGCGGTGTTATTTCACGTAAAAGTGCTGGTTTCATATACAATTAATTAGCAGGTAACTGTGCTTGCAGTTGCAATCTGTTTGCGTAAATGTATAAAAAAAGTAAACAGCCGATTAAAAAAATATCAATATCGTAACTCACTATTTTTAATCAAATGCAGTGTGGTTAAGCATTTCAGCAGTCTATAAATTAACTATACTGTAAAACAGATAAAATAATATACAACAATGATAAAATAGTATACAAAAGCAATGGTGCCTGAAAGTATATTTGGTAAAACAAATTGCTATATGAAATGTAAACTTCTGGTGTGCATGCTTTTGGGCTGCATGCTTACGCTTTCGGCGTACTCCCAAACAAAAAAAATTACGGGTATCGTTGCCGATGAAAAGGGTACCACACTGCCCGGAGCCACGGTTTTGGCAAAGGGTACCACACTGGCTGTAAAAACAGACATCAACGGAAAGTTCACATTGGAAGTTCCGGAGTCGGTAAAAACAGTTCTTGTTTCTTTTATTGGTATGGAAACACAATCCGTTGCAGTTGGCAAAACTGGTATGGTTGCTGTAACGCTTAAATCAAACGCCACTGTATTAAGCGATGTGGTGGTTATTGGTTATGGCACACGTAAAAAAGCGGATGTAACTTCTGCCATATCATCTGTAAAAACAAAGGACCTTAAAGACATGCCCCTTGCCGGTATTGACCAGGCAATACAAGGTAAGGTTGCTGGTGTTACCGTTACTAACAACAGTGGTCAGCCTGGTGGTGGTGTATCAATAAGGGTTAGAGGTATAACCACTATTAATAATAACGACCCATTAATTGTAATTGATGGTGTACCAATTGCAAGTAATATTAAACAGAATGCCGGCTATGCCCAACTGGGCGGATCGGACGGACAAACGGGCAACAGTGTTTTAGCTACTATTAACCCTAATGATATTGAGTCTATAGATATTTTAAAAGATGCTTCTGCACAAGCTATTTACGGCAGCCAGGCGGCTAATGGTGTGGTATTAATAACCACCAAAAAAGGAAAAAGCGGCGAGGGTAAAATAAACTATGATACATACGCAGGTCAGGCGCAAATACAAAAAAAGCTGGACATAATGGACCTTAGCCAGTTTGCCACTTATCAAAACAGTATAGTGGGCGAATTGGGGCTGATACCCACACCAGAATTTGCCAATCCGGCTGTGCTGGGTAAGGGTACCGACTGGCAGGATGCTATTTTTAGAAATGGAAATATGAGCAGCCATCAACTAAGTTTTTCTAATGGTAAAGACAATATGAACTATTATTTATCAGCCGGTGTTTTTAATCAGGATGGTATTTTAATGGGGTCAGATTTTAAAAGATACTCTACTCGTTTTAGCTTAGATAATCAACTTAAAAAATGGCTTAAAGTAGGCGTAAGCAGCAATTTAAACCGCAGTGTACAAAACGTTACGCTGGCCGATGCCGCTGAAGGTACAATTTGGTGGAGCACCATTCAAAGTCCGCTGGTACCAGTAAAAAATCTTGATGGCAGCTGGGCAGGCAATCAAACAACAGGTGCTATCACTTACAATCAGGACAATCCGGTGGCACGTGCCAGCCTTAGAGGAAATAAAACCACCAGTACACAGGTGTTTGGTAATGTATATGCCGAAATTTCTTTTCTTAAAAACTTTAGCCTGCGAAACGAAGTATCTTACTCTTTAGGTACCAGTAATAATATGGCATTTGCGCTGGCGGGTAATATTGGCAACAATGTACAGCTTAGTCAATTGGGCGAATATAAAAACAGCAGCTATTATTATGCATTGCGCAATTATTTAAATTACAATAAACAAATGGGCAGGCACAACATAAGCGCTACTGCCGGCCACGAAGCACAATATTCTTACTACGAAAACATAAATGGTAAAAAAATAAACCTGCGTAACAATATTTTAGATCTTAATGCAGGCGGCAGTGCCACACCAAACGAACGCAGCGCTATGGAGCTGAATGGTGGAAAAGGAGACTGGGCTATGGAATCGTATTTTGCCCGTGGAAACTATGTGTATGATAACAGATACTCACTCTCGGTAAGTTACAGGGCCGATGCATCGTCACGCTATGCACCTGCTGAAAAGTGGGGTTATTTCCCCGGTGCTTCAGCAGCATGGACGGTTACCAACGAAGCCTTTGCTGAAGGTTTTAAAAAGTATGTAGGCTATTTAAAATTAAGGATAGGTTATGGCGCAGTAGGCGGACAAAACCTGCCCAACGGCGCACCCAACCCACCTTACACATCTACTATCCGGTTCGATTTGTCTCCTGTAGGTTTTGGTACGTCAACAATGGTAAATGGTATTCCTAATGCACTA
>JAGVCC010000489.1 GCA_020059395.1 Chitinophagales bacterium
CTTGCAATAGATGCCATGTTTAAAATAACACCGCTTTTATTTTGCTTCATGTAAGGGATGGCCACATGCAAACAATTATAAGTGCCTTTTACATTTACATTAAACACTCTGTCAAAATCTGCCTCGCTGGTGGTATCGGCTTTTCCAATGTTGGAAATACCGGCACAGTTAACTAAAATATCCAGTCCATTAATTTTTTCAAATACTGTTTTAACTTCTTGTTGTGCATCTACCTGTAGTTTGTGGGGCACCGCTTTTCCACCTGCTGCATTAATTTCAGCAACTGCTGTGGCAAGGCCTTCTTCATTCAAATCTAATAAATATACTTGCGCCCCCTGCTTTGCAAACAGTTGTGCAATGGCTTTACCAATACCGCTTGCAGCACCGGTTATTACTGCTTTTTTGTTTTGTAAACTAAACATGTTTGGCTCCTCCTATCCTTACGCCAGCTGGCGCAGAGGAAACAGCGGAAATTGATTTTATAGATTAAGTAATATTTTTTTTGTTACCAGCATTTGTTCTTTTTTAAGCTGCGGTGGCGTCGCACTCTTCAACTATATCGCTTTACTGAACTTTAATTGTGTTATGCATTAAAAACATTACGCCCCTTCAGGGCTTTACCTGCGTTTTGTTTTTATTCCATCCCGATATATCGGGATGGCTATTAATATTACGCCCCTTCGGGGCTAAGTACAAATGCAATCTTCGCTTCCTATCTCCTCCATAATCAGTTCCCCCTTTGGGGGGCGGAGGGGGTTTTGGTTTCAAATATCTTCTCCATCATCATCCACTTCTCTCCCGGCTTTGCCAGCGGTAATGCCTGTTGATATTTCCACATTAATGTTTCCCACTCCTGCACTTTTTCATTAGCGGCATCTGCCTTGGCTTTTGCTTCAAACGAAAAACTTTCATTTACTTCCATAATCATAAACAACCTGTTACCGGTGCGGTAAATTTCCATTCTATCAATGCCGCTGTCAGTAATACTTGCGGCAATTTCGGGCCAGATATTTTTATGGTACGTTTCGTATTCTGCAATTAAAGCAGCGTCATCTTTTAAATCAAGCGCAAGGCAATAGCGTTTCATCGTTAAATCAATTTGTAATTACATTAACTTGGTGAAGTTAAATCATTCATGCTGCAATACTATTTTAAGAACGTTCTTAAATGTTGCAAATTCAAAATTTTAAAGTAACCCACTATCCTGCCCCGCCATGAATTTTATAATTTACCCAGCCAGTTTTTAAGCCGCTCCAGCCAGTTATCATCCGTTGTTTTATTTGCCATACCAAATCCATGGCCACCTTTGGGGTACAGGTGCATTTCTACAGGTACTTTATTTTTTATACAAGCCTGGTAATAGCGTACACTGTTTTCCACGTGTACTGCTGCATCATCTCCTGCATGTACTAAAAATGATGGTGGCGTAGCGGTGGTAACCTGCAGCTCATTTGAGAAAAAATCAGTTGCTTCTTTTGCTGGTTTTGTGCCAATTAAGTTATTGCGGCTGCCTTTATGCGTAATGGTGCTGTCGAAACTGATAACGGGATAAATTAATACAGCAAAATCCGGACGAACCGAAGTGGTATCTACATTGGCTTCATCAGCCTTAAAGTTAAAATGCGTGGCTGCTGTACTTGCTAAATGCCCGCCGGCAGAAAAACCCATTATGCCGATTTGATTTTTATTTACACCCAGTTCTTTTGCATTGCTGCGTACATAACGCATGGCCTGCTGTGCATCCTGCAATGGTGCCAGGCTTTTATCAATATTAAAACTGTCATCGGGCAGGCGGTATTTTAATACAAAGCAGGTAATACCCCAGCGGTTCATTTCTTCTGCCACACGGGTGCCCTCTTTATCAAAAGCCAAAATACCGTAGCCACCACCCGGACAAATAATTACTGCTTTACCATTTGCCTTTGCCGGTTTAAAAATTGTAATTGCAGGCACACTCACTTTTGCAATACGGGTTACATTTTCCCTGAAGGTGGAATTTTCTTTATTGGCTGTTTGCTTTGAGTTAGGCACTGCACCTTTATACAAGGGCAATTCCTGCGGTTGTCTATTCACAAAAAAAGATTTATCGAATTTTTTAGGAGAAGGCCTGTTAAACCATGCAGTCCCATTTGAATCTACTGCCTTTACATAATAAAATATTTGACGCAGGCTATAGCGTTGCGCCAACTTGCTGTCATACTGCTTACTCCACTTTACCCGTTGTGCCGTTGCAGCACCTTCACCGTAATTTTTGGATTCGGCATAAAAAACCGTTTTTTCATTTTCAACATTGCCCCAGTTATTCCAGCCTTCAGGTGCAATAACTTTTGGCAAGCTGCAATTAATAAAAACAGTATTTGCATATGCCCGCCACGGCCTGCCCAAATACAATTTACTTACTGCACTGTCGGCAATTATTTTACAATCAATAAAAACAAAACCGTATTGCTTTCCTTTAGGTGTATTGGCCGCAGTTATATAAGAATTAGCCTTTCCTTTTATGGTGCAATTTTTAAACACAGCTGTAGCAGGGCCAAAAATAAAATCGGTGGTGCCTTCTATATAGCAACTGTCAAATAACTGGTTTGCATTTTCGCCGCTTGCAAAAATAGTATCCTGATTGCCAAGGAATTTACAGTTTTTAAAAACTGCTTTATCCGCATCTACATACAAAGCCAGCGCCTGCCCAACCGGGCCTGCACTGTTGGCAAACGTAATATTCTCGGCCCGGAAACGGTTGCCGGAAATTTTTGCAGTGTAAGATGTAAACGTGGTGTGTTTGCCTTTGCCGGAGTAATCATTATAAACAATGATGGTACTGTCCACGCTTTCGCCAATAAAACTAACATCCACATTATTGGCAGGCAATTCTATCTTTTCGTTGTACACACCATTTTTAATATAAAGTGTAATGGGCGCCAGCGGATATACCCTCATAGCATCAATGGCATCCTGAATAAATGCATAATCGCCAGTGCCATCTTTAGCTACAGTAAATACATATTTGTATTGCTGCGGATTGGATGTTTGGGCTGTTACAGTAAAGCTGTAAATAAACACTGTTAAAAAAATTATTGCTTTTTTCATTTCCTTTATACAATTTAGAAAAAGGCTGCCAGTATTGGCAGCCTTAAAAGTAAGAACCATAATAACAACTTGTATTTATTTAGTTTTAATACCCGGGGTTTTGTTTCAATTTGCCCTGGTATGCCGCAATAGTTCCTAAATCGTATGGCAATAACTCACTTTTGCCC
>JAGVCC010000470.1 GCA_020059395.1 Chitinophagales bacterium
CAGTTTTATTTTAAGCGATGTGTTATTATTGCGGTTGATTTATACCTGAACATGCAAAACAGTACGATGCCTGCCTGCAGTACCTGCTATAAAAAAGCTATTGGCTTTACGGCATTATTGTGTGCCTGTATGTTTGCAAAAGCACAGTCGTATACAGGTTATGCAGGCGCACCTTACAGCGGTGTGTATGCCATTGCAAATAACCCGGCCAGTATTTTAAACCATCGTGTAAAAGGCGATATTAACCTGGCAGGGGTATCTGCCGGTATTGGCAATAACATAGTGCGGTTTAAATACAGTAAGCGTAATAATGAAGATGGTGGTTTTTCTTTTAAAGAGCCCATTACCCGTAGCGGTAAATTATTTTTTAATACAGACGTTTTTGGGCCAGGCATTTTAATACGTCTAAGCGATAAGCATGCTTTTGCACTTACCACAAGGGCAAGGGCTTTTGCCAATGTGTATGGTATTGACCCTGCAATACTAAACAGTACACTGCCTGATACCATACGCAGTGAATTTATAAACCGCAGTCTTGATTTAAAGGATTTAACCACCGCCGCACATGCCTGGAAAGAAGTGGCGCTTACTTACAGCCGTGAAGTTGCTCATAACACATATGGTGTTTGGAAGGCAGGTCTTAGTATAAAATATGCAGGCGGCATTGGTGCCGCATTGCTGCATACAAAAAACCTTGGTTATGTGCTGGATACTTTTTTTGACCCCGGTGCAGGTAGAAGGCAGGGGATTGTAAACAATCTTAATGGCAGTATTGCTTTTGGCTACACAAAAAATATTGACTCATTAGTTGACAAAGATTTAACCGGTTTTACAAACAGCAGTATTGGTTTTGATGTAGGATTAACTTATGAATACCGGGATGAGATGCAGGCGTACGAAACAAAATACAGCGATAAAACAGCCAATTATATTTGGAAGATTGGCGCTGCATTAACCGATATTGGTTTTATACGTTACCCAATGCAGCAAACAAAATGGGTAAAAGCCGCATTCAATAACCGCAGCTATTTGCTGGATGATTTGGCACCGCCATCAGACTCCTCTGATATTGAACAGATGTATAATTATTACAAAACACTTTTTAATGTCAGCACACAACCATCTGCACTTACCATGCAGCTGCCCACAACCCTACGGCTTAGTTACGACAGGTATTTTAACAAGTGGTTGGGTGTAACGGCACTGGTAAACATTCCGGTAATGTTTTCAAAAATCAGTAATTATAATGGAAATTATAACCCGGTAAGTGTAAGTGTAACAGCAAGGGCAGAAGCGCCATGGGGTGGTTTTTATTTTCCAGTAAGTTACAGTAGTGTTGGCGGTACTCAGGTAGGTGCTGCTTTACGGTTGGGGCCATTGGTGGTTGGCTCAGCGTCAATTTTTAAAACAAGATTTTTTAAAACCAAAGCGGCAGATGCGTATGTAATTTTACGAATACCCTTGTTTGGGTACAGGGAATATATAAATGCCATTTTTAAACCTTACAAGCCGGCACTAACAAAAAAACAGCGGCGAATGCTTAATTGTCCAAGTAACTAATGTTATAGTAATTTTTTTAAACTAACACCTTGCATCTCTTTTAATTTATACAGCACTTCTTCCATCCTGTTTTTTGGTATGCCCGCTGTTATCGCACAAAACAACTGCATTTCCTGATTAATAATACTGCAATTGTGTTGTTTTAAAATCATCATTACTTCATTCATGCGGGTGTAATCAAACTCAATACTGTATTTTATTTCTACTTGTTTTTGAATAACAGGCGTAACCTGCAATGCCAGCGCTGCAACTGTTTTATAAGCATTTATTAAACCCGGTACACCTAGTAAGGTGCCGCCGAAATAACGCACCACAATAATAGCAATATTAGTTACCTGCTTACTGTCTATTTGCCCTAAAATAGGTTTGCCTGCGGTGCCGCTTGGTTCGCCATCATCGCTGCTGCGAAAGTTGTTACCATCGGTACCAATGCGGTAGGCAAAACAGTGATGTACAGCCTTTGGATGTTCCTTCTTTAATTCCTGCAGCCGTTTTTTAAAATCATCTGCTGTTTCAATTGGAAAAGTATAAGCAGTAAACTTACTGCCTCTGTCTTTAAACTCAGCGTTGCCTGTTTGCGCAATAGTGTAATAAAAATCCTGCTCTGTCATTGTAATAAGTCTTTTTTCTTCGTTTCAATCTTCTGCATAATCAGTCCTTCGCCAGCTGGCCTACGGGGCTTTTATCCATATGCTATTAAAGCAATTGCTCCCACCGCTAACGCAATGCCTGCCCAGTTTATGGCCGTTAGTTTTTCTTTAAATAAAAGCCATGCCATTACTGCACTGAATAAAACAATACCCATATTGTTTACAGGTATAATTGCAGACGAATTGCCTTTGTATGTTGCAATAACATTTCCTAAACACCAGATAGAAAAAAAATTGGGGATGCCAATAATAACTCCCGCAATTACAGCTTTTACCGAAAATTTTTGTTTGCCTGTTATTATCTGCAGCGCCAGTGTAACAATACCAATAATACCAGCCACACTAAAAGCGGTAATTAAAAAGGTATTAAAATTATCAGCAGGGCCGTTAAAAAAAATATTTTTTACATACACAATCAATGTGTCCAGCAAGCCACTGCTTATAAACAAAACCAACGGCAATACAATTAGCAGCTTGTTTGTTTTGCTGGTTGTTGTATTGTCTTTTTGTGACGGAAAACAGGTTAAAACTACAGCTGTAAGCGCTACAGCTATACCACATAACTTTAATGCGGTGGCATTTTCGTTGTATAAAAATATTGAAAACAAAAAAGGAATAACCAGCGATAGCTTATTGGCAACCGAAGCCACTGCTACACCCAGTTTTTGTGCAGTAATACTAATAACATTAAAAATACTGATGAACATGGCACCCATTAATAGCGCCCATTTAAACCAGCTTGAATCAACTACAGCTGCATTAACCGGAAAAGCACCATTAAATAAAGCGCCGGTGCAAACACAGGCTATATAGTTAAACACAATTGCCTGAAAGGCATTAATATGTAGCTTTTGTAAAACCTTAAATGATAAAGTGAGATAAGAACTGAGTACTATGCTCCCTAAAAGATAAATCATGCTGGCAGGCTGTTTTTAAAATATTCAATAGTATCTGAACCGAAAATAGTTTTTTCTGAGAGTAATTGGTTGTTTAATATTGGTGCTGCTAATCCATC
>JAGVCC010000098.1 GCA_020059395.1 Chitinophagales bacterium
GCATTAAAAAAAGAACAGGAAATTATTTCGCTTAAGGCGCTTATGGCTGGTGAAGAAAAAGAGCGTAACAGATTGGCCAAAGAACTGCACGACGGCCTTGGTGGTATTTTGGCGGCTGCACAAATGCAAATAAGCCACACTCCATCTGCCGAAAATGAAAAAGCCGCCATACTGGTGCAAAAAGCCGCCACCGAAACAAGAAGAATAGCCCATAATTTACTGCCGGAAACCTTATTGCGTTATGGCTTAAAAAAAGCGCTGCAAGAGTATTGCTTGTCTATTACTGAAAGTAAATTGCTGCAACTGGAGTATGATACCATAAATTTGGACGAACCACTTAATCAAAACGTAGAGCTGAGTGTATACAGAATTATTCAGGAGTTAATTAATAATATTATAAAACATGCCGGTGCCACCGAAGCATTTATTCAATTGCACAAGCATAACAACCTGCTTACAATTACTGTGGAAGATAATGGTAAAGGATTTTCTGCCGCAGTAAATAAATCAGGCATTGGGTTAAGCAATATACAGTCAAGAGTGTCTATACTAAACGGAACAATGGATATTAAATCTGAACAACAAAAAGGCACTTCTGTTTATATCGAATTAACTTTATCAAAAAATGAAAATACCGGTGTATAGTATTGCCGTACTGGACGACCATCAGTTAATTATTGAAGGGGTGCAGAAGCTGGTGGAAACAAACAATCAATGGTTTTTTGCCGGTGGTTTTCAAACAGCTGCAATGCTGCACAGCCAAATTACAGCTAATGGTTGTCCTAACGTATTGTTGTTAGATATACACTTGCCACAAGAAGATGGTATTTTACTGTGTAAAGAATTATCAAAAAAATATCCGGATTTAAAAATTGTAATGCTTACCAGCATTGCAGAAATAGCCATTGTAAAAAATGCGATGAAGAATGGTGCTAAAGGTTTTATGCTTAAAAATATGCAGGCAAATGATTTGTGGCAATGCCTGAATAAAGTAATGGCCGGCGAAACTTACCTGCACAGCGATATTGAAAAGTTACTGATACAAACTGGCATAAGTGGTAAAACTGTAGGCAGCAGCTACATACCAAAACTTTCCCGGCGGGAGCAGGAAATACTTAACCTGATTGCTAAAGAAATGACTACAACTGAAATAGCTGCACATCTTTTTATTTCTGTAAACACTGCAGAAACCCACCGGGCCAGTTTGCTAAGTAAATTTGGCTGCCGCAATATTGCGGGGCTTATTAAAGCTGCAATGGAAAAAGGGATGATAGATTAAGTTACACCCCGAGTTTAATATTTCGCCTTTTAATATAGCTATGCCACAAAATCATACTGGCAATAGTCCTGTAAGGCCGCCATGGCTCGGCTATTGCCAGCATGGCTTCTTTGCTGATGTCTTTAGGTAACGCCTTAGTTTCTTTTAAACTGTTTACTAAAGCAATGTCACCCAGTGGAAACAAATCGGTACGTTGCAGCGCATGCATCAGGTACACATCCACCGTCCAGTTGCCTATACCTTTTAACTGAATCAAAATATGCCGAACTTCTTCATCTGGCAACCTAGCTAATTTCTTAAATGCAATTTTTTTAGACAGAACAGCTTCGGCCAAAATTCTGGCATAGCCCATTTTTTGCCTGGTAAAATAGCAGGCCCGCATTTCATCGTCGGTAAGCTGTAAAATTTTTGCAGCAGTTACGTAGCCAATTTTTTCCTGCAGCTTTTTAAAGGCAGCATACGCAGCTGCCAATGAAACCTGCTGCTCTAAAATAGTAAGAATTAATGTTTGAAAAATATTGGGCCTTGTCCATATGGGTGGGTGACCATACTGTTTAATAATTGCTTTAAGGTCTGCATCTTTTGCGGCCAGTTTATTGCAGATGGTTTTAAAGTTTGCAGCGTTAAATGTATTGTACATAATAGCAGTATCCTGTGTGGTTAGGGGGTAACAACAAAATAACTGCTACTTTGTTTTAAATTTTTCAATTGCTGCTTTTGTAAAACCACTCAGCACTAAAGAGCCACTTATTTTAGCCCTTTCAATTAATAATTCATCCCAATGGGCTGTGCCGCTCCAAAATACTTTTTTCATAGCGGCCATTGCTTGTGGAGATGAGTGGGCCAGCGTGTTGGCAAGGCGGTAGACTGCTTCGTCAACCGCTTCTATAGTTTCATGTGTTTCTGCAAACAAGCCTTTGCGTTTTGCCCAGTCGGCATTGCGCCATAAAGTAGCATCAACAGCCAGTTGCATAAAAGCAGAAGTTCCAATTTTTTTTTCAACTGCCGGACCAACCACAAAAGGGCCTATACCAACAGCCAGTTCACTAAGCCGCACATCGGCACTGTTTGTGGCAATGGCATAATCTGCTGCGGCTGCTAAACCCACGCCGCCGCCTACACATTTACCCTGAATGCGGCCCACAATAAATTTGGGGCATTTGCGCATGGCGTTAATTACATTGGCAAAGCCACTAAAGAACTTTAATCCTTCTTCTTCAGATGTTATGGCTGACAACTCGTCAAAACTGGCACCACTGCAAAATGTTTTATCACCGCTGCTTTTTAAAATAATTACTTTGGTTTCTTCATGTGTACCTGCATAGTGAATTTCTTTTGCCAGCGCTTCTAAAATTTTGCCCGGCAAACTGTTGCTTTGCGGATGAAAAAACTCGATAGTGTTAATGCCATGTTCAATATGACTTTTTACGTATGGTTCCATAATAATGATTTATGTACATTCAAATCTATGAAACAAACACTAAATTTTAAATGTGGTTTATAAAATTATCTTTACGTTATGAAACGTTTGCCGGTAATAAAGCGCTTTATAAAAGCACAGCTTAATTTAGATAAAGAAGAACACGAAAGTGAAACACTTGCCGAAATAAAAGAAGGCGCTCATTTTAGCGGGCATAACTTATGGATATTGGGCTTTGCTATGATTATTGCCTGCATTGGTTTAAATACCGATAGCATCAGTGCAGTAATTGGCGCTATGCTCATATCTCCGCTTATGGGGCCTATTGTTGGCTTTTCTTTTGCGCTGGCAGTTAACGATGCCGGCTTAAAAAGAAAAAGTATACGCAATTGGTTTTGGATGACGGCAATAAGCCTGCTGGCCTCTGTTTTATTTTTTTTAATAAGCCCTTTTGATAACAATACTGCAGCCTTAAGTTCTTTTAAAACCGCTTCAATTTTTGATGTGCTGCTGGCATTTTTTGGTGGCATGGCCGGGTTTATTGGCATTATTAAAAAAGAAGGCATAAAAGTTATAGCAGGTGTGGCTGTGGCCACGGCCTGTATGCCGCCATTGTGTACGGCCGGTTTTGGCATTGCACATTTAGATTATGAGCTTTTTATTGGAGGGCTGTACTTTTATTTAATTAACTGTTTGTTTATTGGGCTGGCTACTTTTTTACTGGCCCGGTTTACCGGTTACCATACCAATAAAAATTCACCAGCGTTTAAACGTACTGCTAACTGGCTATGGGTAATTTTTATTATTGCCATGATAATGCCTGCAACTTATATCGCTTTTAAAAAATGGAACGAAGAGCATGCTATAGAAAGGGTTAAAACCGATAAAGAACGCATTGAAGCACTTGAGCAAAAAATTAAAACACTCGACTCTTTATTAAATAAATAAAACTTGGGGTATTTACATTTAATAGCGCTTCCTCGCCACCATCGTCAATATCGTAGCCACACCCGTCACTTCATCCGTTTCATCAAAAAATTCCACCAACCACTTTACTATTCCCTTATCAATATCATCACCTCTTTTAAAGTCCTCTGGTTTTTCAATCACCCTTTTATCGTTAGGTAATTTTTCTTTACAGGTAAAACGAATGTAAATTTCGTTGCCGGGGTACACTGGTTTTGTAAACCGCAGTTCATCAATACCATAATTTA
>JAGVCC010000493.1 GCA_020059395.1 Chitinophagales bacterium
AACTGCTAAAAAGAAATTCAATACTTCAGGTGTGCAAAATGTACGTTTCCGTGCTTATGATAATAACGGCTGCGCCGGAGATACAACAAAACCTGTTACCATTTTCCCATCCCCGCTTTCAAAAGTTGGCGTTACGCCTTCCTCCTGCGATTCTATTTTGGTAACCGATACTTCCACCATAAGCAGCGGCAGCATTACCACATGGCGGTACTTTTTTGGAGATGGTAATACACTTACTAGAACCACCAATACACCCTTTTATCATGTTTATACACAGGCAGGCACTTATGTTGTTAAAGTGGTTACAGTATCAAATAACAACTGCGTAAGCGATACCGGCTACAGCGTACCGGTAGTAATAGCAAATAAACCCAATGCAAAATTTGGGTTTGATAAAAATATTTGCGTAGGCGATTCTATACGATTCAGAGACAGCAGCACTGTTGCCGCCGGTACTATTGTTAGCTGGAGATGGAATTTTGGCGATGGCTCCCCTGCTGTTACTTATAACACCGGTACACCCTTCTTTTACAAACATGCAGCCGTTGGTGTATATACTGTATTGTTGCAAACCACCAGCAGCAATGGCTGTACAGATACTTTTAGTTTACGTGTATCTGTAAATAATAAACCAACAGCCACTTTTACCGCAGCGGGCAAACCTTGTATTGACAGCAGTTATATTTTTACTTCATCATTAGCATACAACAGTAATAACCCTGCAATATGGTACTGGAATTTTGGTGATGCACAAACTGCCACTATAACCAATGCCGCCACTGCAACACATATATACAACACCGCTTTAACAAATATTACCGTAAAGCATGTTGCAGGTTATGGCCCCGGTTGCATGAGCGATACAGCCACTTTTATTATTCCTGTTATAAATCCAAACCTGGCAGTGGTGCCGTTTACTGTTTCTGCATTATCAGCCTGTGCACAAATTCCGGTACAGTTTACTGCCGCAGCACCTGCAGGCATTACACAATGGTTTTGGAATTTTGGAGAAGGAACGGGCAATCAGGTACCGCCATTTAGCAGGGCTTACAATACGGCCAGTAATTACACGGTAACATTAAAAGTGCAAAATGCAGCCGGCTGTGGTTCTCCGTTGGCAACAAACAATATTGTAGTATTGCCGGCACCATTGGTAAATGCAGGGGCAGACAAACTGATAAGCACTGGCGGCAGTGTAAACATGACGGCAAGTATTACAGGCAGCGGAACTTATACTTACCTCTGGAGCCCGGCTGCGGGCCTTAGCAACAGCAGCATGTTAAATCCTGCTGCCGCACCTGCTGCCACTGCAACTTATACACTTACAGTTACCGATGCTGCCAGTAATTGTACAGCCGCTGATAGTGTTAAGATAACCGTAATTTCAAAACTGCTGATACCAAACGCATTTACGCCAAATAATGATGGTAAAAATGACAAATGGAATATACCAGCAATGGTGTTATATCCCGATGCAGTTGTAACAATATTCAACCGCTTTGGTCAAAAAATATTTGAAACCAAAAACTATGCTTTAAATGCATGGGATGGAAGTTTTCAGAGCAAACAGCAGCCAATGGGCAGCTATATATATGTTATTAAGTTTAGTGCAGATAAATTTGAAAAAGGAACAGTAACGATTGTAAGATAAATATGTACACTATGCAACCAGCCATTTTACTGGCCGACGACCACAGCATTATACGCAACGGACTTAAACTATATCTGCAGCTTAATATTGGCTGTACAGATATTAGTGAAGTAAGCAGTTGCCATGCTTTAATGAGTGAGCTGGTTAAGAAAAAATACACCCATCTTATACTTGATATTATTTTAAGCGATGGTAGTACACTGGAAGTAATACCCAACATTAAAAAGGTATATCCGCATCTTAACATCATGATATTTTCTATGCAGCCGGTTGAAGTGTATGGAGAAGCTTTAAAACAATATGGTATAAACTATTACCTTTCTAAAACAGTTGGCGAAGAGGAAATAATTGACATGCTGAATCATTTTGTACACAACCGGCAGCTGGAAATTAAACGGCAACCGGTAACAAAAGATAATCCATTTTCTGCCTTAGCACCACGGGAGCTGGAAATATTGCACTATGTTTTAAAAGGTATTGGCACCAAAGACATAGCAGACTCTCTTAATTTAAAAATGAATACCATCAGCACTATTAAAACACGTATTTACGAAAAAACAAATGCCGGCAATATTAAAGAGCTGATGGAGCTTGCCACATTATACAGCGTAAATTATTAATGGTTTTATGTAACTTGTAACGGCAGTATTGCTGCATTTTTTTCAGTAATAATAAGTTACAACGCTGTGTGCCGGTATGATAAAAAAAATACTTTTACTTGTCTTTATTATTAGCAGCATACAACTGCAGGCGCAGCAAAACGGTATTACTTACAGTCTGCAGCAATACACTACTGATAATGGTCTTCCCTCAAACCTTATAAGAGGCATGGAGTGGGATGATGCTACCGGCTTTTTATGGATAGTAAGCGAAGGCGGTTTGTCACG
Source organism: Chitinophagales bacterium (assembly GCA_020059395.1). GTDB lineage: Bacteria > Bacteroidota > Bacteroidia > Chitinophagales > Chitinophagaceae > Ferruginibacter. The sequence goes on from JAGVCC010000493.1 coordinate 2,539, forward strand.
TTTTAACGGTGTTGATTTCCGGCTTTATTACAAAGAAAAAGTATCCCCAGCAGCCCCCGCTAATCCGCTCTACACGTTACGCAACAACAAGGGTAATATATTTACATCAGATGGCAGTGGTAATATTTATACCGTAAAAAATAATACAGCCGCACTTTCTAAACCAGCCACACTAAGCAAATCGCTTTTAAATCATTTGTTTATAGCCGTATCTGATACTTTTTTTAATAATAAAATAAAACTACCTGCCACATTTAACGCTGCCATTCAAAAAATTGCAGCACTTACTGACACCAGCTGCATTATACTTTTTAAAAATAAATTGTACACGTACAGTATTTCGCAACCTGCACCGGTATTACTGCCTTTACCGCCACAAAATATACAGGCGCTGTTTAAAATTAACGATACCTGTTTTTTTATAAGTGATGCGTTACAGGCTTACAGCATAAATAATACATCATTTAAAATAACTCCGGCTCCGCTGCTGGCAGCAGATAAAAGCATTTTTAATTTTACCAATGGCTACAGCCGTTTTTTTTGGCATAGCGGTGCAGCCCGTCCGGTAATTATAAAAAACAATAACGCATGGGTGCTTAATTTTAACGCCGGTAATATCAGTGCAGCGCTTATTACAAACGCTGTACCCGATGGCACAGATATATACGCAGTAGAGTATGCTGAAAAAAATAAAACGTTATTTATTGGTACAGAAAGCCAGGGCATTATTTCTATTACTGAAAACCCCATGCAGCCCAAAAAAAGGAATAATGCAAACCCTAAAAATAAAAACGCCTATTTTGCTCAGCTGGCACTGGATGAAAACAATATTTTAACAAACGAAGGCGACATTATAAGCAGAAGTACCACCTACACAAAAGCGTTACCCATTAAAGGAAAATTTTCAACACGTGTTTCAATAACAAACAACAACAACCTTATTTGGTATAATGCCACCGATGCAAAACTTGGTTATAATTGCCTGCACCAGTACAACAGGGCAACAGGAACTACAAAAGTATTTGATAGAATAAAATTATTTACAAACGTAGAGTCGGCTGCCACTAAAAATTATTTTGCCAACAACAAAGGCATTGGCATTTTGCAGGGCGACAGTATCTATTACCTGCACCAGTACAATAATGGCCGGTCTTCCTTAAGCATGTACGATTTTAAGGAAGTAACACCCGGGGTTTTTGTTATGGCTGGTTGCAACGGCATCCTTCGTTTTAACACAAATACTAATACACTCGACACTTTGTACAGCGCCCCCAATATATGCTTTGGCGGTTTATGGAAGTATAAAGATTATATTTTTTGGGGCAGCTATGGTTATGGATTTTATGTTTATAAAAATGGAATGGTTAAGCAAATGCCGGTTGATAAAAATGAATACCTGCTGTACACCCACTGTTTTGTGCCGGATGCGTATGGCTACTGCTGGATAAGCACTAACCGTGGTTTGTTTAAAGTACAAATTGATGAAATGCTGGCTCATTTTAACAACAGCAGCATACCAGTGTACTATCATTACTTCGGGAAAAAAGATGGTATTGAAATGACAGAGTTAAACGGCGGCTGCACACCCTGTGCTGTTACTTTGCCTGATGAAACCATTTCCTTTCCTACAATGGATGGCCTGCTGTGGGCACACCCGCCAACAATAAAACCCATAATACCAGAAGGAGAAATTTACATTGATGAAATTACTGCTGATGGCGTAATACTAAACCCCGATGCTGTTGAAAATAACCTATTGCCTGCAGCGGTGCAGGAGCTTGTTTTTAAGCTGGGCTTTGCAGCATGGTGCAATAAAGAGAACCTGTATATTGACTACCAGCTAAACGATACCCTACACTGGAAAAAATTTAAAGATTTAGACAATGCAGTTATTCAGCTTAACGGGCTGGCGGCCGGTAGTTATACCCTACGTATAAGAAAGCGCAGCGGCTTTGGCATAAACAATTATGTTTATAAAACTGTACAATTTGAAATTGAAAAAAAATGGTACAACCGGTGGTGGTTTTATGCTTTAGTTGCCGGTGCAGTATTAGGACTTATTGCACTGGTAAATTTTATACGCACCCGGCAGTATGCACTGCGGCAAAAAAAATTAGAAATGCAAGTGGCAGAAAAAACAAAAGAACTGCAGCAAAAAAATGAAGTACTTGAAAAAAACGATACCATTAAAACAAGGCTCATTTCTATTATCAGCCACGACATTGTTACGCCGCTTAAGTTTTTAACCATGGCAGGTAAAAATTTAGTGGAAAAAAAAGCAGTAATGCCAGAGCAGCTGCAGGAAGATACACTGAAGGAAATGGCTTCCACCTCTCAGGAGCTGCACCAGTTAAGCACAAATATTTTAAACTGGATAAAATACCAAAACGAAAACCGCCGCCTTGCAAAAGAAAAATTTAATGTGCATGATGTAGCAGGCCATGTAACTAGCATTATGCGTACCCTTGCAAAACAAAAAAAACTGCAACTGCTTAACAATATTCCCGAAAGTATGGAGCTGAACCAATACCTTGAACCCCTGCGTATTTTATTGTACAATCTTGTTGCCAATGCCATAAATTTTACAGAAAAAGGCACTATTGCCATAAACAGTTTTAAAGAAAACAATAAAACTTTTATTACTGTTACTGATGAAGGCGTTGGTATGACACCGGAGCAGATACAAAATATCATGAGCGACCAGTTCATTGTATCTTCCACCAATATAGATAACCGCAAAGGCAACGGGCTGGGCTACCTAATAATAAAAGATTTAATAAAAATGATGGGTGCTAACTTTCAAATTAAGAGTGAGAAAGGAAGGGGCACTTCGGTATCTGTTATTATACCTGATTAAAACATCAAAAGCGCCAACTTGCACCGTAAAATCAACTTCGTTTCGAATGAAGCAGTTCCCCTGTAAGTTAGTTGTGGTGGTTTCTAATACAACGGCCGCACCTTTATAGTATGCTTCACTTTCTTCAGCAACTCCACTGCATGCTTGCTTAAACCCTTATCAACATCCAGCACCACATAACCAATAGCCTCATTTGTTTTTAAATACTGCCCCAGTATGTTTATTTTATTTTTACTTAGCTGTGTATTTATTTCGCTAAGCACCCCTGGCACATTATAATGAATGTGCAGAATACGATGTGCCCCCTCCTGCGGAGGCAGGCTTAGCGCAGGCACAGTGTGTGAGCCATAGCTGATGCCTTTTTCTAAGTAATTAAACAGTTTATTACTTACATCCACACCAATATTCTGTTGCGCCTCCTGTGTGCTGCCGCCAATATGCGGTGTTAAAATAACATTGCTTAAGCCTTGTAAGGGTGTTGCAAATTTATCGCCGTTCTTTTCTGGTTCCCACGGAAACACATCAATAGCAGCCCCGCCAACAATACCTTCCTGCAATGCTTTAGCCAGTGCATCCAAATCAACCACTTCTCCTCTTGCGTAGTTTATTAAAATGCTGCCTTTCTTAAAATGCTTCAGTATGTTTTTATTAATAAGATTTTTTGTAGTGCTTAGCTCAGGCACATGCAGTGTAATAATGTCACTTGTGCTTACCAGCTCTTTCAGCGTTTTTTTATCTTCGGCATTACCTAAAGGCAGTTTTGTTTCCACATCGTAAAACACCACTTTCATACCCAGCCCTTCTGCCAATACACTTAACTGGCTGCCTATATTACCATACCCAACAATGCCCAGTGTTTTACCACGCAATTCGTAACTCCCGCTGGCATCTTTCAACCAAATACCTTCATGCGCTGCTTTATTTTTATCTACAATTTTTCTTATCAGCATTATAGATGCGCCAATTACCAGCTCTGCCACACTCCTTGTATTACTGTAAGGTGCATTAAAAACTGCCACACCCTTTTGGGTAGCTTCATCTAAATTTACCTGATTGGTGCCAATGCAAAAACAACCAATGGCCTGTAATTTTTCTGCCGCATCCAAAACTTTTTTAGTAACCTGTGTTTTGCTTCTTATACCAAGCAAGTGTACATTCTTAATTGCTGCTACCAATTCATCTTCGGGCAAAGCGCCACTTAATTTTTTTACATTAACGTAGCCGCTGTTTTTAAAATGATTAACTGCCGTATCACTTATATTTTCTAAAAAAAGAATGTTTATTTTTTCTTTGGGATAGCTGGTTATTTTTTTCTCACTCATGATTTTACGCCGTATTTTGTGCAAATATATTCTATATCCACGGTAAAATTTTTATGATACTTGCTTTTGTCTTATTCATTTACGCTGCGGCTTCACATAAAAGCCATTTTTTATTTTTATTCAAAAAAATGACTATCAAAAACCTTCGGCAACGTTTGCATGTTGTCGCTTTTTTGACAATCATCAGCACTTTTTTCATTGCTTGTGGCTCTCAAACCCAAAAAAATACTGCAAAAAACAGCGAGCATACAGATACTGCTATAATAGCACTACCAAAACCAACGCCTTTATCTATAGCAGCAACTCAGCAATTACACAATGCATGCCAGCTTTGGTACGATAGTACGCTTTTACTAAAAGGCTTTAACGGTGGCATTATTGTTGCCAAAAACGGCAACATTGTATTTGAAAAATACAGCGGCACCGCACATATCCCCGGCAGCGATGTTATTACTGCAAATACTCCTTTGCATATTGCATCTGTATCAAAAACGTTTACAGCAATGGCAGTTTTAAAATTGTGGCAAGAGGGTAAATTGAATATTGATGATGAACTGAGTAAATATATACCAGCATTTAATTACCCCGGCATTACCATTCGCAGTTTGCTAAACCACCGCAGCGGCTTGGTTAAATACGCAAATTTTACAGATAATGATTCTATATGGAACAAAGATAAATTTTTGTATAACAAAGATATTTTGTCCTTATTGGCAACCCACAAACCTGCTTTATATTTTACACAGAT
>JAGVCC010000379.1 GCA_020059395.1 Chitinophagales bacterium
ATTTTATTTTTCTAATAGTTCAAACATTTCTTTTAAAACTTTCTTATCATCAAAATCATGCTTCACGCCTTTTATATCCTGATATTTTTCATGCCCCTTGCCAGCTATTAATAAAATATCTTCTTTACCTGCCAAAGCCACGGCTGTTTTAATAGCTTCTTTTCTGTCGGCAATGCTTAATACTTTCTTTTTTGCCACTATGCTTACACCAGCTTCCATATCCTTTAAAATTTCCAAAGGGTCTTCACTGCGTGGATTGTCTGATGTAAGAATTACTTTATCACTGTACTCACAAGCCACTTCTGCCATTATTGGGCGCTTTGTTTTATCTCTGTCGCCACCACAACCCACTACTGTAATTACCTGCTCATGCCCCTGTCTTAATTTTTTTATAGTAGCCAGCACATTCAGCAATGCATCGGGAGTATGTGCGTAATCAATTATGCCAATCAGTTTATCATTATTGCTTACGCTGTAATCAAATCTTCCTTCGGCACCATCCAAACCGCTGAGCGCCTGCAGTACTTCATTTTTATTTTCGCCCAAACATATTGCAGCACCATATACAGCCAGCAAGTTGTAGGCATTAAATTCTCCTATCAGTCTGAAGTGAACATCCACCTCATTTACTACCAAATGCAAACCGGTTAAACTGTTGTCTAAAATCTTTCCTTTAAAATCAGCCATTGTTTTAAGGCTGTAAAAATATTTTTTAGCAACAGTGTTCTGCAGCATTACAGCACCCCGCTTATCATCTGCATTACTAATGGCAAAAGCAGTTGCAGGTAAATTATCGAACCATGATTTTTTTACACGGATGTATTCATCAAAGGTTTTATGATAATCCAGATGGTCGTGAGTGATATTGCTGAATAAAGCTCCTGCAAATTGCAAACCGGCAATACGGTGCTGATGTATTGCATGGCTGCTTACTTCCATAAACACATAGTCGCAACCCTCATTAACCATTTGCTGCAGCAGTGTATTTAAATTAACTGCATCGGGTGTTGTATGTGTAGCAGGAATAATCTGGCTGCCAATTTGATTTTGCACAGTGCTGATTAAACCACATTTGTAATCCATTGCTGTAAATAATTTAAACAGCAGCGTTGCAATGGTGGTTTTTCCATTTGTACCTGTTACACCAACTAATTTTACTTTAGCAGAAGGTTCTTCATAAAAATTATGACTCATTGTACCTGCCGCTTCCAAACTATTTTCTACTTCTATATATGTAATGCCAGTTTTTAATTGCTGTGGCAATGCTTCGCATACAATAATTATGGCACCGCAGTCAATTGCCTTATCAATAAACTCATGTCCATCAACCGCTGCTCCCTTTACAGCAATAAAGCAACTGCCTGCAGTAATTCTTCTGGAATCAATCTGCAAATCCTTTACTTCAGCAGCGGTATTTCCTTCTACTGAGCGAATAGCGACTTTATATAGTATATCCTGTAAAATCAATTTGGCCTCACCCTCGTTCCCTCTCCTAAAGAGAGGGAGGCCGGGCTTTTATTTTTTAATCAACAATTGCAATTAAGCATTTCAACTTATAATTCTTTACTCAATTAAGAGCAAGCGATATTATTTGTCCTTTTCTAAATACTGTTCCTGCTGTAAGCGACTGGTTCATTACCTTTCCTCTTCCACTAGCAGCAACTTTCAATCCTTTATTTTCTAATAAATACACCGCATCCTTCAATCCCATTCCGACAACGTTAGGGGTTACAGAACCGGATGATGCAGATGAATTAAGCGGTGTATGTAAAGACGTAAAATTATTTTTCATGTTTGCCCTGCGCAGCGTGCCTGCCTGTGCAGAGTCCACATAACGCAGGTTTAAAAAATTAAGCACAGTGTTTAATTCATTTTTTACACCGTAAAAACTGTACGCAGTGCTATCGGGAAAAGCTGGTGTTGCAAATTTTGTTGCTCCAACAAACCGGCCATAAATCTTATCGCTTATTTCTTTAAACACGATGCCGGATACATCTGCGCCATACACAAATTTTGACTCCCTGCTGTTTTGTATTACCACCGCAATGGTGTATTTAGGCGCCTCTGCCGGAAAATAGCCAATGAAAGATGCCTGGTAAATTTTGTTGCCCTTGTTATAACCTTTGTTATCAAGTGCTGTAACAGCTGTACCTGTTTTACCAGCAATTTTATACGTACTGTCTTTTATTTTTCTTGCTGTGCCATGTGCACTTTCCACTACTTCCAGCAAGCACTCTTTAATTTGCGCCAGTGTTTTATCGCTTACAATTTTTTCTTCCAGTACCTGCGGTTCAATTTTTCTAACAGTTATTCCGTATTCCTGAATTTCGTTTACCAAATACGGCCGCATCATTTTACCATTATTGGCAACAGCGTTATACAACATCAGCATATGCAATGGTGTAACCAATTCTTCGTAACCATGCGCCATAAAAGGTATGGTAGTGGCAGCCCATGATTTATTGGTGGATTTTTTTATAATCGGATGGCCCGATGATGCAGTAATGTCAACACCTGTAACCATATCTAACCGGAATTTATGCAGGTGATTTAAAAATTTATTGGGCTGATTATGATAATACTGATCGGCCAGTTTTGCAAATGCCACATTGCTGCTGCGTGCAAAAGCATCTTTAACAGTTAAAGCACCATAACCCA
>JAGVCC010000477.1 GCA_020059395.1 Chitinophagales bacterium
GACCGTGAAGAAGCCCTGCCAGCAGAAGCAAAATTCACCACCACAAAAATGGCTTTTGCCGAAGAAATGCTGCGGCTGCAAAAGCTGGCTGCAACAGACAAAGCCAATGAAACAAAACACTTATACAAAATGGCTTTAGGCTATTACAACATGACCTATTACGGCCATGCCTGGAAGCTGGTACAGTATTACCGCAGTGGCAGCGATGGCTATTACATACCTGATAATGCCACCAGTTTTCAAAAAGAATATTATGGTTGCTATACTGCACAAAATTTTTTTGAGAAAGCACTTAACAGCAGCAGCGATAAAAACTTTAAAGCCCGCTGTCTATTTATGATGGCAAAGTGCAGCCAGAAAATTTTACACAAGCCGCAGTACAGTGAATACAGCAGTAACTGGAATGCTTACGATGCTGCAGAAACCGACTATTTCAAAATGTTTAAACACAACAAATACTTTCCGCAGTTTGTAAAAGAATATGGCAGCACCCCATTTTATAAAGAAGCTTTTAACAGCTGCAGTTATTTACGGGATTTTGTAAAACGAAAGTAACATTGGTTTAGAAAGGGTTTTCAACTTTTGAAAGGTTGCCCCCCCGACTTCTTTTAGTCGCCTGACAAACAACTTAGGCTTAGATAAAAGTTGAATAAAGGTGTTCTGTACAAGAGTGCGATGCAACGATGTTAAATAGAATTAATAAAGCTGGTTACCAAAAAAAACTACAACACAATATTCTGCACCATCTCACTCTTACCGGGGTAATCGGTATTAAAATGCAGCCCCCGGCTTTCCTGGCGAAACTCTGCACTTTTTACAATTACATAAGCCACCGTAATCATGTTACGCAGCTCACATAATTGCGGAGATACAATGGTTTTTTTATACAGCTCTTCTGTTTCGGCAAATAATAAATCAAGCCGTTTCATGGCTCGGTGTAAACGTTCGTTATTGCGTACAATACCAACATAATCACTCATCAGCAGTTTTAGTTCCTTAACACTCTGCGTTATTAAAATCATTTCTTTGGGTGAGGTTGTGCCGTCGGTTTTCCAGTCGGGTATACCAGCCCCCTCCAAACCTCCCCCCGAGGGGGAGGCTTTGCGAAGAACAACGTTTGAGACCGAGTCTTTATAAGCCCTGTGTGCAAATACCATTGCTTCTAAAAGGCTGTTGCTGGCAAGGCGGTTGGCTCCATGCAAACCGGTGCTGGCACATTCGCCGGCGGCATATAAATTTTTAATGGAAGTTCTACCCCACTCATCTGTTTTAATACCCCCGCAACTGTAATGTGCTGCCGGTGCCACGGGTATCATGTGTTTAGTAATATCAATACCAATACTTAAACATTTTGCATAAATATTGGGAAAGTGTTCTGTAAATTTTTCTTTACTAAAATGGCGGCAGTCTAAATACACATGCTCTGTACCGTTTACTTTCATTTCATTATCTATTGCACGGGCAACAATATCCCGTGGTGCTAAATCTTTGCGTTCATCATAACGCTCCATAAAAGCTTCGCCGGCATGGTTACGTAAAATGCCACCATCGCCACGTACTGCTTCTGTAATTAAAAAACTTTGCCCACGCACACCCGGCTCATACAATGCAGTTGGGTGAAATTGTATGAACTCCATATTTTCAATTCTTCCTTTTGCCCGGTATACCATTGCCACACCATCGCCGGTGGCAATAGCCGGATTGGTGGTGGTGCGGTACACCTGCCCGTTGCCGCCAGTGGCCAGCAACGTAACACCTGCAGTTACTGTTTCAATTTTATTAGTTTGTAAATTGAGTACGTACACACCGTAACACTCAATATCAGGCGTAGATTTTGTAACAAGATAACCAAGGTGGTGCTGCGTAATAATATCCAGCACAAAACAATGGCTGATGAGCTGAATATTTTCTGCTTTTTTTATTGCTTCCAGCAAAGCCCTCTCCATTTCTTTACCGGTAACATCTTTATGATGCAGTATTCTAAATTCGCTGTGCCCGCCTTCTTTACCCAGTTTATAATCACCATCGGGTTCTTTATCAAACTGTGCCCCCCACTCTATAATTTCATGTATGCGCTGCACACCTTCTTTCACTACTATTTCCACGGTTTGCCTGTTGCACAGGCCATCCCCGGCAATTAATGTGTCTTCAATATGTTTTTCAAAACTGTCGTTGTCCGCATCCATTACACCGGCAATACCGCCCTGCGCATATTTGGTGTTGGTTTCATCACTTTGTGTTTTGGTAAAAATGGTTACTGTTTTATCAGGGCAGTCTTGTGCCACTTTTAAAGCATAGGTTAACCCCGCAATGCCACTACCTATAACGAGAAAATCTGTTTGCATATAATTCAATATTAGCGAATGCTAAAATTAAAAGATAAAATGCAATAAATTTTTTTTGTTTAATACTACTTCGACATTGAAAATGGTCTTTAGAAAATTGTCAGGTTGAGTATGTCTTTGTCGGCAGGCGGGCTTGTCGAAACCGGGTCCACATAACTAAGTCACCTTCCACATCTTTCCACTTGCGCTCCTAACAATTGGGACAGGCAAAATGACAAAGGCTGACAGTATCATTTCAATGTCTAATTGATTTATTTTAAAATTTACCGCTTTAGGGTATTGCAAAAATTTTTTTTTGTGTGTAGGTTTACATCCGGTTTCAACGATTGCATTTTTTACCCCAATTACTCCACACAAGCAAGTGCTAACATTTTGTTAGAGGTATTTCTTAGTATTTACTAAATCCATTGTTCTGCAAAAAAAACGAATGTGATTTCGTTGGGCACCGCTTTGCAATTTTTGAAACAACATTTTTTAATCATTAAAACTTTATACTCATGGAACATGAAAATGCTTCAGCAATACCCTGCTGCCCTGCACTTATAAAAGATGACCATTGCGATATAATAAATTTTAGCCGGGTACTTACTTACCCTACAACCGCATTGGCGGCTAACCGCCGCCGTGTTAATGTAGAGGTAATACTTCATTTTAAATTCAGCCGTTGTACGCTTGGCCTTACATTGGGCGACCCTGCTTACTGCACCACCTTACTGCCCGGAGAAAAAGTACGGCTTGCCACCACCGACCGCCGCAGCCGCTTTAGTTACGACAGTGAAACCAAACTAAGTTACCGCAGCGAACAAATTTCGGAAGAGCAGTATTTTATGACGGCCACACAAAAATATATGGCCGATGCATCCGCTGCACAATCGGGCCATGCAGAAAGTTCTAATGAGGGGCATTGGGATTTTCATGGAGATGCAAAAGGCAGCATTGGTATATTTAGTTTAAGCGCCAGCGCCAGCACCAATGCCAGTGGTAACCATAACAGCAGTTCCGTATCAGACTTTTTAAATCAGCAGCGTACACATGTGCAGAGTTCAGCTTCACAGGCAGTAAGTGCCACCCGTAAAGCACACAGCATATCTGTAGGCGAAGTAAGCAGCCGCACACATATTGAAGGCGAAAGCGAAGACCATTTTGAAGCAAGCAGCCGGGAGTTTACCAATTACAACAAATGCCATGCGGTAACTTATATGTTTTACCGCCTTAATAAAAAGCAAAAAATTAAGTTTGAACTGGTAGCAATTGAAAGAAGGGTGCTTGATGATAATGCCCCTATTGGCGGCGTATTACAACCTGCCGATGCCAAAATCCCCATTGCATTTGTACCACAGGATATACCAGCCACTGCCTTGCTTAAAAAAACAACTGCAGCGGCCGGCACAGCTGCATTTGCAAATGTTGCCGCTTTTTCTAATACTGATGCAGCCTTGTTAACAGCACGCCCTTTATTAACCCGTGTTGCATTTAATACCGACCAAAATTTTGGTACACCGCTGGATACAGAAACAAGGGTTAAAGCTTTAAAAGAAGTGGATGAACAATTAATAGCAAAAAATCTGTTGGATAAAAACGGCGCTGTTTCAACAGAAACAAAAAAGGTAATTGATTTTGAAATGGAATTTAGTTTACCCACACCTGGCATTATTGTTAAAGGCTGTTTAGATGATTGCGATGTATGCGAACCCTTATTAAAAGAAAAATTACAACTGGAAAATGATTTGCTCCGCAGGCAGATAGAACTTTTAGAAAAAAGTCAGGAATACCGCTGCTGCCCGCCTGCACCGGTTATTACTAATGATTAAAGTAAAAACGTTTCACCATTAAAAAAAAATTATGGAAAAAAATAGAAAATTATCGTTTGAGGTGAGTTTTGAACAACCACCCACAGCAGAAATTGCGATGGCAGGATTTCTTTTTTATTGTAATGGAAGATTTTTACAGCAGCAACTGGTTCAAAAAAACCGGCTGGAATTTAACCTAGCTGATGGTAATACAAAAGCTGCTGAATCTGCAAGGGAAATAAGCACTGGGGAGTTAAGGTTATTAATTGCCCCTGTTACAGACAAAAACATTTTTAAAGTTACCAGCATTGAAGGGTTGGAAAAATACAAAGCTTATGAACCTGTGATAAAAAAGAATGCCGACGGGTTGCTTTCTATACTCCCCATACCGGGCAACATTTCTGTATTTTGGCCACGTTGCTATTGCCGTGTTACCGGAAAGGTTTCTAAATGGTTTCAAACAGGCGGCAGCTGGGAAAACCGTGCAGTGTGCCGTGCCAAAGTGCATATATGCGATGTGGATGCTATCAGGTACTGGATATACAAAATACCCGACCGCATTATTGCAAAAATCCCTGCCGCATTTTTAAATCCAAAAGAACTGGTACGCCATCCCATACCCATTCCTGATCCACCACCATTTACACTCAACCGTTTTTCTATGGCAAAACAGCCGGCCATTTTTAAAAAAATAACAGCCGAAAATAAAATAATGGATCAGGCTGCTGCACTACCTGAATTGAGTTTGGAAATAAGGCAAAGTTTTGCATCTCAAAATTTAGACCGTATAAGGGAAACCATTATCAATAACTATGTTATACTGCATCCCTGGTTTTGCCTGTGGCCCTGGTGGTGGCCTTATTTTTATCGCCTGCAGGAGCTTGCAGTAGATTATACTGATGCCAATGGCCGTTTTGATGTAAACGTATCTTACCATTGTTTTAGAGACAAGCCAGATATTTACATTTGGGTGGAATACCTCATTAATGGTTCATGGGAAATTATTTACCATCCGCCCATACCCTGCAATATTCGCTGGAATTATGCCTGCGCAACACCTATAAATATACAGGTAACTGACCCAAGAGTACCCGGAAACTGCTGCTGCAATTGCAGCCTGCCGGGAGATTTGGTTTGGATTAGAACTGTAAGTTTGTCTACCAGCGTATCTCATATAAAACAAACCAGTGAGGTACTGCCACCTCCGGGCCAAAGCACCGGTTACGACCGTATCGGTTTAACAGATGCACCTGCCGCAGGAGATCCCTCTTATTTACCTACTGCTGTTAATGATTACAAACGCCCCTTTGGAGGCAAGCCGTCTTTGTATATGGGTTTTGGCAGCAGCCTGCCCAATAATTCTATTTATCATTACAGGTGGAGTTACAAACAAATAAAAGATGCAGACCTGAATGATGTTTCTGACAGCTTTAAACCATTAGAACCCATTGGCGGTACTGTAAATAAAGGTTACCAGTTTGAATACACTGATTCAAATGGAGACATACAATCTGCACCTAACAGTGTAAAACTTGGGCCATTTACTGTGGGACCAAATGATAACCTTTACATTATTCCGCCAGAGCGGCCAAATATGGCGCCTTTTAATGCACCTGAAACAAGCCCCGACTGGCACGAACAAACAGACAATATGTTTACCATGCATTTTGATTCTGCAACTTTAAAAAATGGTGCATTGCCTGGTGGTGATGGGTTGTATGAATTTAAACTGGAGCTGTTTGATCAGGCCGGCAACCTGCTTAGTAATGTACCAAAATCTACTTTTAAAGTACCGGATTTTGACAACGCAGGATTTAGTGTAAATGCACCCGATGCATTATTGATAAACACATCTGCAACAACAGCCAGCGCTTTTAAAGTGTTGATGCGGTTTGATAACGGCCAGTGCCAGGGAGAAATATTTACAGTAGAAGTAAATGGAGCTCCAGCTTCTTTAGACTGCTGCGGATTTGCAAAATACAAACCTGGCGGAGTGGAAGCAGACCTTTCGCTTTCATTTGAAGCAACACATCCTAACAACTTTGCGGTGTTTAGTTTTGGGGTGGTTAGAGGTACCTGCGACGAAGTGCTTAGCAGCGCCAATGCAAACGGAATGGTAATTGATGATGCTATGGGCTATGTGCTTACAAGCGGAGTGTATGAAAAACACTTAACTCCTGCAGCACTGCTGGGTGAGTGTTATTTGAACGGAACAGGCAAAGCAGCTTTTGCACAAAACCTTTATGTAACAGCAATGGCAACAGACGGGCACAGCCGGCAAAGCAACAAAGATGCAGGAGATGTGGCAGCTTTTGCACTGGAGCCTTAACATTAATAACATAAAAATGCAATCAACAGGATTCTTTTTCTTTATGGTGGCCGCATTGGTTTGCTGGCGGGTTACCCATTTATTAAATAAAGAAGACGGGCCTTTTGATATCATTTTTTTATTAAGAAAAAAAGCAGGAGCAGGTTTCTTCGGAAACCTGCTCGACTGCTTTTATTGCCTTAGCCTGTGGACAGCGCTGCCACTGGGCATTTGGATGGGCAACGGGTGGATAGAAAAATTACTGTTCTGGTGGGCTGTTTCCGGCGCAGCCTGTTTGCTGCAACTGGCAACAGACAATAAAAAAAATAAAGGAGATGAACCAGTACAGTTTAAAGAAGACTAACGCCATACAAAACACGATGAACAAAAAATTTATTTCATTTAAATAAAAAATTCATAACAATGTGCAACTGCGGAAATAAAAGAGAAAGTTTTGCGGCTCAGCCATCTCTTAAATTAAGTAGCGGGCAACCTGTTGCCCGGCAGGGAAATAAAATGTGGCCTGATGTAAGTTTTGAATACACAGGCAAAACTGCTTTATCTGTAAGAGGGCCAATTAGCGGAAAAAATTACAGGTTTGCAAAACCTGGAGATACTCAATTAATAGACTACAGGGATGCATCTTCTATGTTGGGAGTACCGGTATTAAGAAGATTGAAATAATTATACAGACGAATCAATCCAAACCTCATTTTCCTTTAATAAATTGATAAGCTCATCCACTGCAACATCGCTGGCAATATTTTTCTTTACCACTTCTTTGCCTTTGTATAAAGTTATTTTACCGGGGCCGCTGCCTACATAACCAAAATCAGCATCGGCCATTTCGCCGGGGCCGTTTACAATACAGCCCATAATTGCAATCTTCAATCCTTTTAAGTGATGGGTTACTGCACGTATTTTAGCAGTGGTTTCCTGCAAGTCAAACAAAGTTCGTCCGCAGCTTGGGCAACTGATGTATTCAGTTTTGCTTATTCTTTTACGTGTTGCCTGTAAAATACTAAAGCTGGTATTATTTAAAAACTGGTGATTATTTTTTACGGGTAAGTAAGTTCTGCCGCTTATTTGAGTAACGGTTAATTTATCGGGGCAGTTCATCAGCCAAATACCATTACCAATATTATCTAAAAACAAAGCTCCTGCTTTTTGGCTAAAATGTATCAGCTGTTCATCTACCGTATTATAATCATCACTTTCTACTGCAATAATTAAGGGCTTGTTTGTTTGGGCTGCAAAATTTCGATAGGAAGCTAAAGTTTTACCGTAAGGGCAAAACACCACTGTACTGTTATCTTTTACTGTATTTAAAATATTGGTGTAATCTTCTTCTACATTAACTGCCACAAAGTTTATTACCGGGTGATGGGATTGTTTTAAAGTAATAAATTCTTCTCCCTGAAATAATGGATGGTATTTATCATCAGTATTTACAGCAGGTAAGCTTGCAGCATCAATAATAACTTTTAAAGTGCCCGGTAAACCAAAGTCAATTAATTTATTTCCGCTGTAAATAAAATCTGCCGCAGCATCGGCAATATTCCATTTGTCGGTTGCTTCATTGTAACTATAACCAATACTTTGTAAATCCTGATGCGTAATTTCTTTAGACAGCATAAAGTCGGCAATAACAACAGGCAAAGAAGCCCCTCCCAGCCTCCCCCGAGGGGAGGAGTTACCAGCATTTAAGATTGCGTTGTATTGTTCCTTCCCTCCGGGGAGGTTAGGAGGGGCTGTTTGATTGAGCCTTACCAAATCGTTACACACCGGTATTTCAAACTCAGGGTCTTCGGTTAAACTAACTCGTATTGTATCACCAATACCTTCCTGTAATAAAGTACCAATTCCAATTGCAGATTTTATTCTTCCATCTTCGCCATCTCCTGCTTCTGTTACCCCCAAATGCAAAGGATAACATTCTCCAAATTCTTCCAGCATATGTGCAACCAGCAAACGGTATGCTTCCACCATTACAATAGGGTTGCTGCTTTTCATGCTCAATACTATATTATGATAATCTTCACTTCTTGCAATACGCAAAAATTCCATAGCACTTTCCACCATACCAATAGCAGTATCTCCATAGCGGCTCATAATACGGTCGCTAAGGCTGCCATGGTTGGTGCCAATACGCATAGCAGTGCCATGCTCTTTACAAATTTTCACCAATGGGGTAAAGCGTTCCCGTATGCGGTCAATCTCTTCTGCATATTCAGCATCGGTATATTCTATCTGCTCAAATTTTTTTTTGTCTACATAATTTCCGGGGTTTACCCTAACCTTCTCCACTATTCTTGCTGCAATTTCTGCGGCATTGGGCGTAAAATGAATATCTGCCACCAATGGCGTATCATACCCTCTCTTGCGTAACTCATTTTTTATATTTTGTAAATTTTCTGCTTCGTTTTTTGATGGGGCAGTTATGCGTACCAGCTCTGCACCGGCTTCAATACAGCGGATAGACTGTTCTACCGTTGCAATGGTATCCATTGTGTCAGTTGTCGTCATGGTTTGTACACGAATGGGATGACCATTACCTAAAAGCAGGTTGCCAATTTTTACTTCTCTTGTTTGTAACCTTTTATATGTTGTGGTGGGCAAAGTGTGTAAATGCATGGTGCAAATTTAACAATTACCAGCAGCAAATGTTTTATTGATTTGAAAGTTGCTTAATGCAACTGCCGCAAAGCCATTTGCGTTCCCTGTCCACCTGTTTTATTTGCCCTATGGCGTCATTCATTAAGCAAGCACTGTCTGTTTTACAATGCGGCAGACCCAGGTTATGCCCCAGTTCATGCAATACCACTTTAGCAAGGCGCTGTTTAAATTGTGCTGCAGAGGCCGACGATTTTTTAAGCCTGTATGTAGAAATAACTGCTGCTTTGCCCGGGCAGTAGCCTAAGCCAAAAACGCCCCAGTCTGCATTAGTGCTTTTTGTGGTTGAAATATCACTGGCTGTTAAGCCAACAACAGAAAGTGTTGCAGCAGTATTATAATTTTTTTGATACCTCAATAACGAATCTGCCCGGAAGCGGTGGCGTGATTTATTATAGGCAAATGCAGGCAAATTTTTTTGAGGCATTACTATCACATCGCAGTTATAAAAACTGGTTATTTCTGTTTTCACAAAGCTTATTAAAGATGTATCAAAATTTTTATAAGGCAGCAATGCTATGGTAAATGCTTTTTGCTGTTTTTCAGTTACTGGCTTTTCTGGCTGCCGCCTGCATGATGTAAACAACAGTATACACACACAAAATAATAATATGGATTGATGGGTAGTTTTCACAACAATAAAGTTCGGTACGGGGCTTGTAACTGCGGCGTTAAAGTTGTTGTAAAACAGGGTGAAAAGAAATAAAAAAGCCTTTCTTTCGAAAGGCTTTGTATCGGGGAGCAGACTTGAACTGCCGACCTTCGGGTTATGAATCCGATGCTCTAACCAGCTGAGCTACCCCGACATCCGTTTTACGGGGTGCAAATATAGGCCATTTTACCAAAAGGGTAAAGGCTAATTATGTAAAAGTTGCTGAATTATTGCCGCTGCTTTATCTGCATTGGGCAGCATAGCTACTTCCAGTAATGTATTCATAGGCACTGCCGGCAAGTTTAAAGCACCCAATACTTCCACCGGCGCATCTAAATAACGGAAACAGGCTTTACTAATACGCCCAGCCAGCGCTTCGGCAAAGGAATTATTTTGTTGCTCTTCGGTTACAATTAAACACTTGCCGTGTTTTTTTACGGTGGCAAAAATCAGTTCTTCATCTAACGGAAATAATGTTCTTAAATCAATAATTTCCACACGGCCTGCAAATTGTTTCGCAGCAGCTTTTGACCAGTAAACCCCCATGCCGTAAGTAATAATGCAGCAAGTTTCCCCACTTTGTACAAAATTTTCACTGGCCTTTAAAACAACGACTGCTTTACCCAGCGGAATAATATAATCTGCTGATGGTTCTATTGTTTTTGCATCATCGGTACCCGGTACTTTGCTCCAGTACAGACCTTTATGCTCCAGCATTACTACGGGGTTGGGGTCTAAAAAAGCAGCTTTCATCAGGCCTTTCATATCTGCTGCATTGGAAGGGTATACTATTTTAATACCTTTTATAGAAAGCAACGTTGTTTCTATACTGCCGCTGTGATAAGGGCCGCCACCGCCATATGCACCTATAGGCACACGTATTAATGTTTGCACCGGAAATTTACCACAGCTTAAGTAACAGCTTTTACTTAGTTCAGTTACCAGCTGGTTTAATCCCGGATAAATATAATCTGCAAATTGCACCTCCACTATTGGTTTTAAACCCACGGCACTCATACCAACTGTGCTGCCTATTATGTAAGCCTCTTGAATAGCAGTATTAAAAACACGATGATCGCCAAACTGCTCTGCTAATGTGGCGGCTTCTCTAAATACACCACCCAGTCTTCTGCCCACATCCTGCCCATATAAAATTGCTTCGGGGTATTGCTCCATAATTTCCCGTATGGCAAAAAGACCTGCATCCACCATTAAAATTTTTTCTTTCCCTGCCGGAGAACGTTCTCCCGTTTCTGCAGTAACAATTGTGGGTGCAAATACAAAATCAGATACTGTTGCTGCATCGGGTTCGGGTGCGGTTACAGCATTGGCAAAATCGGTGGCTACTTTTTCTGCTGCCTCTATTTCTATTTGCTGTAAATCATTTTCGGTAATGCCCAGCTCCAGTAATTTTTTTCTC
>JAGVCC010000491.1 GCA_020059395.1 Chitinophagales bacterium
AATATTCACAACCTTACATGGCAGCGACCGGATATTTATGACAAGATACCCGTAAACATAACGGCCAACTATACGCCCAAGGCATTAAAATATAAAGGCGAAAGAATTTTAGAAACAGTACAGCCCAAAAATATTATTGCCACACCTTACAAAAAAGGGTTGCATCTTTTCAATTTTCACAGCTGGCGTGCTGTGGCCGAAGACCCAGAGTATGGTTACACTTTTTTCAGTGATAATGTACTGAGCAATTTTACCAACGCACTTACATACACTTACAACCGTACCGATTTAAGCCATACTATTGGCTATACTGGTGTGTTTAGTGGTTGGTTCCCTTATTTGAGTGTTGGCGCAGATCACAGCTTTAACCGTACTGTAGATACTGCTTTTGGTAAAAGTATACAGTATAATTCCGCCACCTTTAAAAGCAGTTTTGCAATACCACTTAGCTTTATTGGTGGGCGCAGCAACAAGTTTTTAACTACAGGTGCCGGGTATAATGTGGAGCAGTATTATTATAAAGGGGTTGGTAAAAATGTATTTAAGAATAAGGCGGTTAATTATGTAAACAGTTTTTTTTCATTTAGTAATGTTGGCCGCAGGGCATTGCAAAATATTAATCCCCGCTGGGCGCAGGCAATATCATTAAGCTATAGAGATGCTTTCACTTTTAGCAACAGTTATAAATTTACTGGTAGTGCATCATTGTTTTTTCCTGGTTTGTTTGCCAATCATAGTATAGTAATTAACGGTGCATATCAAAAAAGAGATACCCTGCCAGATTTGTTCAGCAAATCATTTTCTTATGCAAGAGGGTATGAAGCGTTAAGCACCAGACGTATGTATAAATGGGGTGTCAACTATCATTTTCCTTTGTATTATCCTGATGGTGGTATTCCGGGGTTAATTTATTTTCAGCGTATCCGAAGCAACTTATTTTTCGATTACAATAATGCAACTGCCAGAATTAATGGGATGCTGACGGATATTAAAGGCCGAAGTACCGGCACAGAAATTTATTTTGATACAAAAATTTGGAATTCACTGCCTGTAACAATAGGGGTGCGTTATGCAAGGCTGCTGGATACTGATTTACTGAACCCTGGTGTAAAAAACAGATGGGAAATTATTTTACCAGTGGGTTTAATACCGGATTAATTTATAAGGCAACCTGTTCCAGAATCTCATCCATAGAAATACCATTGTGGCTTTCGTCATAAGTGCACTCGCCGTTTTTAATAAGTAGTATTTGTGGGGACTCGTGGTGTACACTAAATTCCTCAGCAATTTGATTACTTAGCGGCCGGTAAGCAATTAAGTCAAGATAATAAAAGTCGGCATTTTCACCAGCATCGCTTCGGTCCAGCCTGCTTTTTACCATACTGCTGATATTACAGCGAGTACTGTGCTTAAAAATTACCTGAGGCTTCTGTTTAGACAATTCTTTAATGCTGTGCAACTGTGCTTCGTCTGTAAGGCTAATCCAGTTCATATGTAATAACTCATTAGTGTATAATCCCTTCAGTGCCCGGGCAACCTGTTCTTGATTTGCGGCTGGTGGCGCAACTGCTTAAAAATGCTGCCATCAGTATTAGGATAGATGCAGCAAAAAATATTTTCTTCATTGTTAAAAATTTCTGTTTAATAGAGGGTTATCAAAAAAAATTATACTGTAAAGGTATAATACAAGCTCTAAACGGCGAAATTCTGCAATTATTACACCACAGGTAAACTCATATCAAAAAACTAAGTTAATTTTACAACCTTAAACAATAAGCTTTAGCCAACCTTTCCCATTATGTTACAATTAAATCACCCTATTGCCTTTATCGATCTTGAAACAACCGGAGTTAGCCTTTCAACAGATCGCATTGTAGAAATTGCTATTATTAAGTTGTTGCCCGATGGTACCCGTCAGGTAAAACGTAAACTCATTAATCCGCAAATGGCTATCCCCAAGGCCTCAAGCGATATACATGGTATTACCGATGATATGGTAAAAGACGCCCCCACCTTTAAACAGGCTGCCAATGAAATAAAAATGTTTATTGACGGTTGCGATTTGGGGGGATATAACAGTAACCGTTTTGATATTCCTGTTTTAATGGAGGAGTTTTTACGTGCCGGAATGGAAGTAGACCTTAGTAAACGTAAAATGGTAGATGTGCAGCATATTTTTTATACTATGGAACCCCGTACACTTACTGCGGCCTACAAATTTTTCTGCGAAAAAGAATTGGTGGATGCACATAGTGCAGAGGCCGATGTGAGCGCTACAATAGATGTATTTTTAGCACAATTAGAGCGTTATAAAAACTTAGGTAATTCTGTTGAGTCGGTACTTAAAGTTATTGGAGAAGACAAAATAGTGGATTATGCCCGCCGCTTTAGTTTTGATGATAAAGGGGTGGAGGTATTTAATTTTGGCAAATTTAAAGGCCGTTCAGTCGCAGAAGTATTAAAGGCCGAACCACAGTATTATGATTGGATGATGAAGGGAGACTTTCCTTTACACACAAAACAAAAGCTTACTGAAATATTGAACCGTACACTCTTAAAGCACAATTAGTCATTGTATGAAACTGCAATCTTACCTGCTTATCAATTAGTTTATGCGGTGCTTGTTTTACAACAACAGCTATGTTCTTTTTATAGAATAGTTAAAACAGCATTAATTGTGTAAAATTTCACGAAGCAGGCATTCCTTTTTTATGTAAATTTGGAATCGTTCAAAGGCATACGGTGGAAAAACTAGTAATCATACCTACATACAACGAAAAAGAAAACATCCAAAATATTATTGGTGCAGTTGCCGCTTTGCTGCAAGGTTACCACATTCTTATTATTGATGATGGTTCTCCAGATGGTACTGCAGACATAGTAAAATCTTTATTTCCACATTACCCTGGGCAATTATTTTTAGAAGAGCGCCGTGGCAAACTGGGTTTGGGTACAGCTTACATTTATGGTTTTAAATGGGCTATTGAAAGAGGTTACCGTTTTATTTTTGAAATGGATGCCGATTTTTCACACAATCCAAAAGATTTAGAGCGTTTGTACCTTGCCTGTAAAGAAGGGGCAGATGTTGCAGTAGGTTCAAGGTATGTAAAAGGCGGTGAGGTGCAAAACTGGCCTGCTAACCGTATTTTACTTTCAAAAGGCGCATCAGTTTATACAAGAATAATTACCTGGATGCCGGTAAAAGACACTACTGCAGGTTTTGTTTGCTATAAAAAAGAGGTACTTGAAACTATCAATTTCGATGCTATAAATTTTGTTGGTTATGCCTTTCAAATTGAAATGAAATTTGCAGCATGGAAACTGGGTTTTAAAATTGCTGAAGTGCCTATTACATTTATTGACCGTGAGCTGGGCGCCAGTAAAATGAATAAAGGTATTATTAAAGAAGGTGTTTTGGGTGTATTGCGCCTGCGCTGGCAAAGCTGGTTTAAAAATTACCGAAAAAGGGTTACTAATACTGTTTATGCAAATACAATGGCTTATACCAAAGCCTGAACTACCTTCAATTTCTTTACAGTTTATATTTATGTCGTTTAATTTATAAGCGCAAAAAATATTGCACAAATGAAAGTCAACTATAAAATCCTTAATCTTCCTTTTAAATATCCTTTCACCATTTCTAAAGGTACTAAAACACACCAACCCACTTTTATAGTGGAGCTGGAGTTTATGGGCATACGTGGTTATGGCGAAGCACCTGCAATTACTTATTATAATATTCCGGTAGAAAAAATGGAAGCAGACCTGCTCCAAAAAAAAATATTTGTAGAAAAATTCGCTTTTAGCGATCCGGAACGTTACTGGCATTACCTGCATCATCTTTTTCCAAACAATCCATTTTTAGTTTGTGCGCTTGATATGGCTGCCTGGGATTTATATGGCAAGCTGAAACGAAAGCCACTGCACCAGTTATGGAATTTAGATATGGCTGCCGCACCTGTTACCGATTACACCATTGGTATTGATACCATTGAAAAAATGGTAATTAAAATGAAAGAAAAACCCTGGCCCGTTTACAAAATAAAAGTGGGTATGGAAAATGATATTGAAATGGTGGCCGCTTTGCGTAAAGAAACAGATGCTGTATTACGGGTAGATGCCAATGCAGGCTGGACATTAGAACAGGCACTGCAAAAAATTCCCCAATTGAAAGAGTTGGGAGTGGAAATGGTGGAGCAACCTTTAGCAAAAGATGATTGGGAAGGCATGAAAGTATTGCACGAAAAATCTGAATTGCCTTTATATGCCGATGAAGCTTGTGTATTTGAGCAGGATGTTGAAAAATGTCAGAATTATTTTCATGGCATAAATATTAAGTTGACTAAATGCAGCGGCATTACACCAGCCCGGCGCATGATTACAAAGGCAAGAGAACTTAAAATGGATGTGATGATTGGCTGCATGAATGAAAGCACCATCGGCTCTGCAGCCATTGCACAATTAGCA
>JAGVCC010000473.1 GCA_020059395.1 Chitinophagales bacterium
CGCAAAGTTATACAGATGAATGTAATGCAACCCCGAAATAGTACACAAATCTTTCTCAGTGCAGGTGCCACCAAAGTTGATTTGAGCCATACAGTTTGTAACAATACCGTTACTTATCGTCTAAATGCAGTTTATGAAAAAAGCGGTGTGCAATAGGTGCAATAACAATACCAATGGTGGTAATAAACATAACGCCGCTAAACAATGCATAAACCGATGCAAATACTTTGGCACTGTTACTTAAATAAATGTCAGCATCAATAACAGGCCCCATGCCGCTTAATATCATAGAGGCATTCAGCAGGCTGTCATACCAGTCAAATTGTGGAATGGTAAGTTTATAGCCAATAACACCAGCAAATAAACACAGTAGCAAAATAAAAAATGCAAAGAAAAAATTTCGCCACAGCCTGCGGTAAAAAATCTGCTTGGTAGCTAAGGGTTGCTTTTTATGTTCGTACACAATAAACTGTTTATCTAAAAATACAAAATGCTTTTAGCAAGTCAAATACAAGCTGTTAAAAATTTATATCATACCCAAGTGTAACAATACCCTCTAAATAACCAAAACTGTGTGTAGCTCTGTTGCCTTTTAATGCATTGCTGTTTGCCAAAGCATTTACATACTTCACAAATCCGGTTTTACCCGTGGCTTCAATAAATATTTTTTTTGAAGTATAAAATCTCATGCCTCCCTCAACACTTATATTGTACCCAGCTACATGAAAATTGTTGTTTAAGCGGTCTCCCCGCCATGTAAAATCTGTACGGGGTATGTTAATGCCGGCACCAGCTTTCCATACTGCTGTAAGCAAGGGCCTGTGTTTGCTGGCCGTTTTCTTTATTAGGTGCTGACTTACATAATTAAAATGCAACCAGTTTGCGCCATCAGTGTGTTCAAAGTGTAAAAAAGTCGCCGGGTTTAAAATGCTGTCAGCATCTACAGTATTACCATCAATATATCCTGTTACTCTTGCTTTTTGCCCGTCGGTTACTACATATTTTGAATGATCGAAGTTAAGTTCAATGGCTTTGGTGTGCAGGGGGTTTAAATAAAAGCCAATGCGGTAATTGTACTGCGGTATAGAAACTTCTAATGGCTTTTTATAGATAGCGTCAAAATCTCTTCTGTCGTGTGCAACAACCTTATGCAGTTTAAAATTGTTGCCATTGCTCATTTTAAAGTGAATGGTACTTTTGGTATACACCTCAGTATTGTATCCCCATTGCAAATACATGCCGCTTAAAAAAGATTGTTTTTTTTGGGCATTTGCCGATACACAAAATAACAGGCTAAGCAGTGCTGCTGATAAAAAATTCATAACTTTTTGCAGCAGTAATTTTTGTGTTAAACGTCTGCTTTTTTTTTGAGGTGCGAAGGTAGAGTCATTTAATCACTTATTTGCCTTGCTGAAAACATTTTACAGAAATCCAAACTGTAATATCAGCAGTAAGTTAATTGTAAAACTGCATTTGCGGCACAAAACACCAGTTTTGTATGACATATTAGCCTGTAATTTGGGGTTGGATTGTTATTTGACGTGTAGGTATAAACTTACAAATATGAGTTTACAAAACTTAACCATAAAGTCGCAGGAAATTTTACAGCAGGCCCAGCAACTGGCCTTTAACAGCAGCAATGCCAATATTGAAACAGAACACTTACTGCAGGCACTGCTTAATGATGAAAATAACCCGGTTGAATTTTTACTGAAGAAAAATAATGTTAACATCAACTTTGTGGAAACAAAGCTTGTTGAAAGCATTACCAAAATTGCAAAAATTTCGGGTACAGCACCTGCGCAAGCCGTTAGCCGTGATTTAAATAATTTACTGCTGCGCAGTAACAGTGTTTTAAAAACATTTAATGATGAGTTTGTGGCGCCAGAGCATTTACTGATTGCTTTGGTACAAGGCAATGATAATACTGCTAAAATTTTAAAAGATGCCGGTACCACCGAGAAAGGGTTAATTGCTGCTACTAAAGAATTAAAAAAAGGCAGCTCCGGTAATTCTCAAACAAGTGAAACGCAGTTTAATGTGCTGAATAAATATGCCAAAAACCTGATTGAGATGGCACGTAATGGAAAGCTTGATCCTGTTATTGGCCGTGATGAAGAAATACGCCGTACACTGCATATACTGTCAAGAAGAAGTAAAAACAATCCCATATTAGTTGGTGAGCCCGGTGTTGGTAAAACTGCTATTGCCGAAGGCCTGGCTATGCGTATTGTAAACGGTGATGTTCCTGAAAATTTAAAGAGTAAAATTATTTATGCACTGGATATGGGGCTGTTGATTGCAGGTGCAAAATATAAAGGTGAGTTTGAAGAACGCTTAAAAAGTGTTGTGAAAGAAGTAACTGGCAGCGATGGTAATATCATTTTGTTTATAGATGAAATTCATACATTGGTGGGGGCAGGTGGCGGGGATGGTGCCATGGACGCAGCCAATATTTTAAAACCGGCTTTGGCAAGAGGTGAGTTGAGGGCTATTGGCGCCACTACTTTAAATGAATATCAGAAATTTTTTGAAAAAGATAAAGCGCTGGAACGCCGTTTTCAAAAAGTATTAATTGATGAGCCTACAGTGGAAGATGCGGTTTCTATTTTGCGTGGTTTGAAAGACCGCTACGAAACCTACCATCATGTACGTATAAAAGATGAAGCTATTATTGCGGCGGTAGAGCTGTCTCATCGCTACATCACCGACCGTTTTTTGCCAGACAAGGCCATTGACTTAATTGACGAAAGCGCTGCAAAACTGCGTTTGGAAATGAACAGCATGCCTGAAGAACTGGACAAATTGGAAAGGCAAATACGCCAATTGGAAATTGAACGGGAAGCTATAAAAAGAGAAAATGACGAGCCGAAATTGAAAGAGCTGAATACTGAAATAGCTAACCTTGCGGTGGAGAGAGATACCTACAAAGCAAAATGGCAGCAGGAAAAAGAAGTGGTGGAAAAAGTACAAAATGCTAAAGCTGTTATTGAGCAATTAAAAATAGAAGCTGAAAGAGCGGAACGGGAAGGCCACTACGGTAAAGTGGCAGAAATACGCTACGGAAAAATTCAGGAGCAGGAAAAATTAATTGAAGAATACAGCAGACAACTGGATACTGCCAGCGAAAAACGTTTATTAAAAGAAGAGGTGGATGCGGAGGATATTGCAGAAAATATTGCTAAAGCCACCGGTATACCTGTAGCTAAAATGCTACAGAGCGACAGAGAAAAATTACTCAACTTAGAAGATGAATTGCATAAAAGGGTAGTAGGGCAGGAAGAAGCCATACAAGCCGTGAGTGATGCCATTCGCCGCAGCAGGGCCGGTTTGCAAGATCCTAAAAAACCAATTGGTTCTTTTATATTTCTGGGTACAACCGGAGTGGGCAAAACCGAATTAGCCAAGGCGCTTGCCAACTATCTGTTTGATGACGACAATATGATGACCCGTATTGACATGAGTGAATATCAGGAGAAACATACCGTAAGCCGCTTGGTAGGCGCTCCACCCGGTTATATTGGTTACGAGGAAGGCGGCCAGCTTACAGAGGCAGTGCGTAGGAAACCTTACAGTGTGGTGCTGCTGGATGAAATTGAAAAGGCGCACCCGGATGTGTATAATGTATTGCTGCAGGTGCTGGATGATGGCCGTTTAACAGACAATAAAGGCCGTGTGGTGAATTTTAAAAACACCATCATTATTATGACGAGTAATATGGGCAGCGATGTAATACAGGCAAATTTTGAGGATGTTACGGAAAAAAATAAAGAAGCCGTGGTTGCCAAAACAAAAACTGAAGTAATGGTGTTATTAAAACAAATAATTCGACCAGAGTTTTTAAACAGAATAGATGAAGTTATAATGTTTGAACCATTGATGAAGAAAGAGATAAGAGGAATTATCCAGATACAGCTGGATAACTTAAAGAGGATGGTTGCAGAAACTGGTATAAATTTGCAATTCAGTAACTATACTTTAGACTATCTTGCGGAAAATGGCTACGATCCGCAGTTCGGCGCAAGACCACTTAAGAGGCTGATACAGAAAGAAATAGTTAATCAATTGAGTAAAAAAATACTGGCGGGAACTGTTGACAAATCCAGCCCTGTGCTGGTGGATGTTTTTGACGGCGTGGTAGTTTTTAGAAACGATAAACTGGAAGCAAAAAAAACAACAAATAAAAATTAAAGGATACAGAAATTATTATGGCAAGTAAATTAAAGGATGCAGTAGAAATAATACCCAGCAGTGAAATATTTGTGGGTAATCCTAAAGCAGAAGTTACCATTACAGAATTTGGTGAGTACGAAAATGAAGATTGTGCAAAAGCAAATGATGTGGTAAAAAAAATTTTGGATGAGTACGATGGTAAAGTAAGGTTCAACTTCAGACATTTTCCTCAAACTAAAATACACCAGCGGTCTATGAAAGCAGCAGAAGCTTCCTTAGCAGCGGCACAAAGTGGTAAATTTTGGGAGATGCACAACCTGTTGTTTGAAAACCGCCGCAATTTGGGTACCACCAGTTTAAAGCTGTACTCAAAAGAAGCGGGTGTAAATAATAAGCATTTTTTAGATCAGTTGATTGAATCTGTTTACGGTTGGGAAGTACGTAATGATTTTGAAGAAGGAATAGAAAAAGGTGTAAAAGAAGTGCCTGCGTTTTTTGTTAATGGTGAATTACTTAAGGGTAAAGCCAGCTACGAAAATTTGAGCAAAGAAATTGAAGCAGCGCTAAAAAAATCTAAAAAGAAAGCCCCTGTAAAACAAACGGCATAATGATTAATTTTTAAAATTGGTAACAGGCTTTTTAGAGGCCTGTTATTTTTTTATAAGCCAATCCACAGCAAGTGCATAACCTTTAAGGCCCAGGCCGCTGATTACACCTTTTGCTTTTGCTGATACATGTGATATTTTACGAAAATCTTCCCTGCCAAAAATATTGCTGATGTGTACTTCAACCACGGGTGCAGTTATTGCAGTAATTGCATCACCAATGGCAACTGAGGTATGTGTGTAACCTCCTGGGTTAAAAACAATACCATTTGCCGTAAAGCCCACACGCTGCAGCTCAGTCACCAGCTCTCCCTCAATATTACTTTGGTAATAACTCAACTCCACATCGCTAAACTGCTGCTGCATTGTTTTAAAATAAGCTTCAAAAGTTTCGCTGCCGTATACTTCAGGTTCACGGGTGCCAAGCA
>JAGVCC010000027.1 GCA_020059395.1 Chitinophagales bacterium
GCTGTGTCTTCGGGATTGCCAATCCAGCTAATGCCAACAAGGCCAACCGCATCCGTATTATTTGAAATATAGTTAAGCACTTCTTTACTGTTTTTAACTGCTTTTACCACAGCCGTATCAAACTTGCCGCCGTGTAATAAACTATCGATTGCAAAACGTACCGTACTGGTTGCATTCAATCCGTCGAAAATCACTTTTTTAGCATTTCCTTTTTTACCCTGCAACAGCTGCTGCAGCTCATCCAGGGTAAATAGTGTATCGGTATTATTTTTATTTGTAACAATAGTAATAGCGTCCCATGCTACACGGTCGCTAAAAGGAGTGTATCCTAAAGAGTCGGAATAATAACGGCTCTCCTCACGGGTAAGACCTCGGGTAACAATTATCAAGCGGTTGCTGGTATCTGTGTACAAGTCCTTAAAGCATTCAGCCTCCGGCTTGTAAGCAGCTATTATTTTGGTGCCCAAATGGGTGCCTTCATACACCTGTATAGCATCTTCAATTACAGGTCGAAAACTTTCATCAACACTTATATGTATGGTGCCTTGATTGGGCGTATCACTAAAAAAAACTGATGGCTTTCTATCTCCGCCGTTACAACCAAATAAAATTGCTGCAAACAGCACCAAGGCGACTTTTAAAAAATTTGTTGTCATTAATAATTTCTAAAATAATTTTTAGCATAGCCACGGTACAACCGGAATAACCCGTAAATAAAGCAAATGATAGCAAAAATATTCATCATCAGCGGATCTTTTTGCGCAACAAATTTGGCAATGAATTTAATTGTATTGGGAAAGATAAATACAAAGCCTACTGCTATAAAAAAAATACCCATTGCATAGTTGGTGATGCTTTTCATCCGCACCATATTCTTTTCCCGGTCACTTAATTGCTCTTTTTCAAATTCTTCTAATGCCATAACAAATTTTTAAAAGCAACTGTAAGGCAAATGCCTTACAGATTGCATTGTAACGAACCGGCAAAATACAACTTTATACGTCAAAATTATTGTGCCGGAACAAACTTTACGGGAATGGTATAATACACAGATACATGCTGCCCCCTTGTTTTTCCGGGTATCCATTCTGGCATTTTTTTAAGCACCCTTATCACCTCTTTGTTAAACTCATCACCACCATCTTCTGCCACTTCAAAACTTTTTAACTTACCATCAAACCCAACCACAAAACGCACTTTAACACTTATCAATTCGTTCTCTTCCAAATCACGTGGGTTTGAAAGGTGCTTTTGTAAAAACTTGCGCAAAGCCGTCATTCCTCCGGGATATTCCGGCATAAAATCAGGAGTTTCTGTTGGTGTAATGATATCAACCGCAGGCTCTGTTGCAGGTTCTTTTCCTTTTCCGTCGCCCTCACCACCTTCGCCACCGGGTGCCGTGCCTACAACCGGCTGGCCACCAGGTTTACCACCAGCCGTAACATCAGAAATTTGAACACTGTCCGTAATTGCATCAACAGGTGGCACATCAATATTTGCCGGTACAATTTTTATGTTGGTAGTACTTTTAACAGTTGCCACATCATTTTTTTTGGGTTGTGGTTGCTCTTTTGGCTTTTCAATTTCTTTTTCCTTTTCTTTAGGCGGAATTTCGGCCAGAGTTGGCCCCATAACAGTTATTAATTCCTCTGCAGGCCTCTCGTTTTTTGCAGGAATAAAAGTAAAAGCTGATAATACAATTACCCCGGCCAGCATCAACGCCAATGATTTAAACAACCGGTTATTATAAAATTTACGCAGGTTGTAAGCGCCATAGGCCTTGTTACGGTTTTCAAAAATGATGTCGAGCACATCACTCCTAAGTATTAAATCGGTTTTCATTTTGTAGTTGTTTTGAAAATGATAAATGTTGTTTTCAAAACAGGCGCCTGTTGCTATTTAGATGCGATTGAATGGTTAATTCCATAAAGTGGGGAGATGGGAGAAGGAAGTTGGAAGCTGGAAGACAGAAGATGGGAGATGGGAGTTGGAAGACAGCAGATGGGAGAAGAACGATTTGTGATGTGAATGCAGCATACCATATCAATTACCTTTTCTTGCGTGCACTTCCCTCTTCCTCTTCATACTTCCTCCTCCCTTCCTATCTTTGCGGCATGAAGATTTTGATGGTTTGCCTGGGCAATATTTGCCGCAGCCCACTGGCAGAAGGAATTTTACAACACAAAGCATTTAAAGCAGGATTAAACTGGAGTGTGGAAAGTGCCGGCACCAATGGTTATCATACAGGTGAAGCGCCGCATCACTTAAGTATAAAAGTGGCAAAAATGAATGGCATTGATATAAGCATGCATCGCAGCAGAAAATTTACTGAAGCAGATTTTGAGCAGTATGATATAATTTATGCCATGGCTGCTGATGTGCTGGAAGATATGAGGCGTATTGCAAAAAACAAATTTGACGGCCAGAAAGCAATTTTAATTTTGAATGAAATTTATCCGGGGCAAAATAAAGATGTGCCTGACCCATGGTATGGACCGGAAGCCGGTTACCATGATGTGTTTGCATTAATTGAGAAAGCATGTGATAAGATAGTCAGTAGTCAGTAGTCAGTAGTCAGTAGTCAGTA
>JAGVCC010000465.1 GCA_020059395.1 Chitinophagales bacterium
GCGTTACCTTTTATTGTAAACACCAGACTATTTTTTTGCCATACGCCCTTTGCTGGCGGCACCGGGTAATTATGCACAATTAAATCCACTTCTTCGGTAGTTATTTCATCGCCATCTCTTTTTATTTTTAGCTTTTTTACACCGTGGAATTCTTTATCTCCTACAATAAAATATTGGTGAGAGAAGCCATGGTATTTTCCTTTTTCAAAACTTATAGCAATTTCATACCGCAGGTTTTGCTGGGTTGTATCGTTATACATAAAACCTTTCCAAAGCCCGGTTATATCCTGCTCCTGCGCCTGCACATTTAAGGGAAGCAACATAACCAACAATAACTTTAAACCGTTGCGGACTGACATGCGATAATTTTTTTTGTGTTCTCAATAGTATCAACGCCGGAACAGGGTATTTTATTGATTAGGGTTTCAGCATTTTCACGGTTGTACAAACCTTTTTGGTACCATTTGTCGTAATACCGCAGCAAAATGCGGAAACTTTCTTTATAATTATCTTCAAGTAAATAATTAATGGCGTTTTTAGTTTCCAGTCCGCCCAGTCTTTTTTGTATCCGCATAACAGCGTTTACCAAATATTCTTTTTCAAGTTTTCCGTATTCGCCGGTAATATAATTCAGCCTTTCTTCAAAAGTAATATCCAAAAAACATACCGGGCTTTTACGCATGGTATACCAAAGAGGCATGGGTATTTGCAGGTTGCCAATGCGCTGGCTTTCGTCTTCGACATAAATACAGGTTGGTCGTTGGTCGTTGGTCGTTTGCGAAGGTGTTTCTACGGCCAACGAACAACTTTTTACGAACAACTGCTCTGCTAACTGGTTTTCAAATTGTTCCTGTGTGGGCTGTTTGCCTACGCCACCAAATGCAGAGCCTTTATGATTGGCCAGTGCTTCTAAATCTATAGTGCTTTGTTGCAACTGCGCCAGTTGATGCAGCAACAAAGTTTTACCACTGCCGGTATACCCGCCTATTATTTTAAAATTGTAATCTTTTTCAAATTGCTGCCTTACCCATTTGCGGTAGGCTTTGTAACCACCAACCAATGTATATACTTTAAAGCCGTATAAATCCAGCAGCCATGCCACGCCTGCGCTGCGCATGCCGCCACGCCAGCAATGAACGAGTACGATGTAAGATGTACGGTGTACGGTATCAGGTTCGGTTTGTTTACTGTCGTACATCGTACGTCGTACATCAAACATTTTTTCAACCTGTTCCACCATTTCTCTCATCTTCGGGCCAAAATAATCAAGGCCGGCTTTAATGGCTTTTTGGCGGCTTTGCTGTTTGTAGGCTGTGCCTACAACCGCACGTTCATCATCTGTAAATAATGGTAAGCTGTGTGCACCGGGTATATGTGCATGGGTGTACTCGCCGGGGCTGCGTACATCAAACACGGGGTTGTCCTGGGCCAATTGAATAAAATCTTCTATTAATAATTTTTGAATAGCCATTGGTTAAAACTGAATACACAAGATAAAAAATAAAAAGGTCTGTAATGCTCAATAAAGATTTTTTGCTTGTGCCAAAATAAAAAACCGCTTCGGTTAAGAAACGGTTTTAGATATATGTCCAATAAACTTTTCACTCATTCTTCAAACTGGTTACAGTAGCGTCTTTTTTAGTAGAATAATGGTACTCACGTGGTGCTACAATTTTTGCCATGGGAAGTATAACACATTTTATGCCCCATAATTCTTTTTGTGCATCACTTCCTTTAAAAAAACCATTAAAATCATAGGTCATATACTTAAACGTACTGTCTATGTTAATTTTAGGCCAACTATTATACAGTTTTTCAGTTGTAATGGGCGGGGTAATGTCTGGTCTATAATCATAAGACAATGGCAGCACATAAGTAGCCGTTTTATCCCAACCATTAGAAACTGCAATTTTAGCTTTACCTAACACTTTATTTAATACATACAAAAGTGCAGGTGGATAATATTTGTGAGAAAACGCTATATTATTTAATAAACCATCTTCTTTAATCATAAACTTAATAAATAATATTCCGTTGTCTTTTATTGTATTGAGTGTGTCATTATACTTTGACACTTCTTTATATAAAAAATTATCAAAATCTTTTTCGTTTTTAATTTCAATTTGGGTTTGTGCATTTGTTTTTATAAAAGATAACATCAATAAAAACAAAGCCATTTTTTTTAGTTTCATTTTTTAAATATTAATTAAAGAAATCTGTTTCAAATTTACGTTGCTTCCTCTTCATAAACTTCAGTGTTTTTTCAGCAAAATCATAACCAGGTGTTAAAAACAAATTAATAAGAAACTAAAAAAGCCGCTGAAATTATCAGCGGCTTTTTACGGAAAAATATTTATCCTTTATCCATTCATACTGGTTAAAAACTCTGCATTATCTTTTGTGCCCTTCATGTTTTTAAGCAGGGTATTAATGGCTTCTTCGGGGTTCATATCTGCCATATGCTTACGCAATACCCACATACGCTGAAAGGTATCTTTGTCCATCAATAAATCATCACGTCTTGTACTGCTGGCTACAATATCAATAGCCGGGTAAATGCGGCGGTTGCTTAATTTACGCTCCAGCTGCAGCTCCATATTACCTGTTCCTTTAAATTCTTCAAAAATTACTTCGTCCATTTTGCTTCCGGTATCTACCAGGGCTGTTGCAATTATGGTAAGTGATCCTCCGTTTTCTATTTTACGTGCCGCACCAAAAAACTGTTTGGGTTTTTGCATGGCGTTGGCTTCCACACCACCGCTTAATACTTTACCACTGCTTGGGGCTACGGTGTTGTGTGCTCTGGCCAAACGGGTAATACTGTCTAATAAAATCACCACATCATGCCCGCACTCTACCAAACGTTTTGCTTTTTGTAAAGCTATTGTAGACACTTTTACGTGTTTTTCTGCCGGTTCATCAAAAGTACTGGCAATAACTTCGGCCCGTACACTGCGTTCCATATCGGTCACCTCTTCGGGCCGTTCATCTACCAGCACCACCATTAAATAACACTCGGGGTGGTTTTCTGCAATAGAATTTGCCAGCTCTTTCAGCAGCATGGTTTTACCTGTTTTGGGCTGTGCCACAATCAGTCCACGCTGGCCCTTACCTATGGGTGTAAACAAATCCATTATACGGGTGCTGTAATTATTGGCGCTGGTGCAAAGGTTTAATTTTTCAAATGGAAACAACGGCGTTAAATAATCAAAAGGCACACGGTCTCTTACTTCATCGGGTCTTTTGCCGTTAATAGTGTCCACCTTAAGTAAAGCAAAATACTTCTCACCATCTTTTGGTGGCCGCACACTGCCATAAACGGTATCGCCGGTTTTTAAACCAAATAGTTTTATTTGAGAGGGAGAAACATAAATATCATCGGGAGAAGAAAGATAATTATAATCGCTGCTGCGTAAAAAGCCATAACCATCAGGCATCATTTCCAAA
Organism: Chitinophagales bacterium; assembly: GCA_020059395.1. GTDB lineage: Bacteria > Bacteroidota > Bacteroidia > Chitinophagales > Chitinophagaceae > Ferruginibacter. The sequence continues at coordinate 3,448 of JAGVCC010000465.1, forward strand.
ACGCCTTCGCCTAAAACCACCCCATCAAATTCTATATTAAAAGCATTAGGGTCTCTGCGCTGGTTATTATTGTATGGCTTGTTGGGCTGGGGTTGCTGTTGTACAGCTTCTTCTTCTGGTAACTGTGCCATTTCCTGTTCATCTGTTGCCTGCAGCATTTGTGCAATGGCAGCGGGCACAGTGCTTTGCTCACTGGTAATGGGTTGCAGTGGTGCCCCATCAGCCTCATCCTCTTCAGCCACTTTTTTTACAGCCTTTTTATTTTTTAAAATTTTAGTTTCAGGAGCTTCGTGTGGCGCATCTGTTTTAGGTATGCGTTTGCGTTTGGGTTTATCGTCTTTTGCTGTGCTCATGTCGGTTTGTTTTTCCAGGATGGCAGCTACCAAATCCTGTTTATTTAATTTTTTTGCATTGGAAATTTCGAGTTGTTCAGCAATATCAAGCAACTCAGGAACGAGCAGGTCGTTCAGTTGTAACGTATCGTACATATAAAATCAAAAGGGTTTTGTAAAATCAAAAAGACCGGTCTTTATTTCTTGAAAATTAGTTCCCGTTAACTTTCGGGGGGTGTTTATATTGAATTGGAATAAGAAAATGTGATGAAGTGAATGATTGGATTAAACCTTATCAGCAAGATTCCTTATGCAATATTACAGTGTTTTTTTGTGAAAATGCAAAATTTTTTGGAAGAGAGAAGTGCCCGCAGATTACGCAGACAACGCTGATTTGATGTTTCTTCAGCGAAATCGGCGACATCTGCGGGAAAACACCACTGCTTAAATTATCTTTGCCCTCCTTAAATTGAGTTTATGTTTAATAAAAGAACCAAAATTAAAGCCTTGCTTGAAAGTGAGCAGGCAAATTATGAAGCAACAGTAATGGGGTGGGTACGCACTTTCCGCAACAACCAGTTTATAGCACTAAACGATGGCAGCACCAATAATAATATACAGGTAATGGCAGAGCTGGGCAAGTTTGATGATGCCCTTTTAAAACGCATAACTACCGGTGCCTGTATTAAAGCTACCGGGCAAATTATACCATCGCTTGGTAAGGGGCAAAAAGTAGAGTTAAAAGCAGACTGTATTGAAATACTGGGCGACAGTGATGCCGAAAAATTTCCTTTACAGCCTAAAAAACACAGTCTGGAATTTTTAAGAGAAATTGCTCACCTGCGTTTTAGAACCAACACATTTGGTGCTGTATTCCGTGTGCGCCACACATTGGCTTTTGCAGTGCATAAATTTTTTAATGAGAAGGGCTTTGTGTACATGCACACACCCATTATTACCGCAAGCGATGCAGAAGGTGCAGGCGAAATGTTCCGTGTAACCACTTTGCCTGTTGATGGTACGGCTCCCAAAAATGATGATGGCTCTATCAACTTTAAAGAAGACTTTTTTGGCCGCAGCACCAACCTTACCGTAAGCGGACAATTGGAAGGCGAACTGGCGGCCATGGCTTTCAGTGATATTTATAC
>JAGVCC010000463.1 GCA_020059395.1 Chitinophagales bacterium
AAGGAAAAATTAGCAGCGGAGGGATAATTTCACTGCTCAAAATATAAAAAGGAGAAACTGTTTGGTTTCTCCTTTTTTGTTTGCTGGTAGGTTTCTATACCGTTTAGACTTTAAAAGTACACTGTCATTTCGACGAAGGAGAAATCTATTCATAATACTCTCTACGTAGATTTCTCCTTCGTCAAAATGACAAACTATTAGTCTGTTTTTAAAGTCTAATAGGTATTATTTACGTAATTCTTTATACGCATTTATCAATCCATTGGTAGAAGCATCATGCGATGTAACAAATGCATCGCTTTGCAGCTCGGGTAAAATTTTATTGGCAAGCACTTTTCCTAATTCCACCCCCCATTGGTCAAAGCTGTAAATATTCCAAATTACTCCTTGTGCAAAAATTTTATGCTCATACAATGCAATTAATTCACCCAAACTAAATGGTGTAATTTCTTTTACTAAAAAAGAATTAGTAGGGCGGTTACCTTCAAACACACGATAAGGATTTTCGTGTGGCGTACCATTCATTAGTGCTTCTGTTTGTGCAAAAAAATTGCTCAGTAATTTAGGGTGATGATCGCTTACTGGATTGTGACTAATGGCAGGTGCAATAAAGTCGCAGGGAATTAGCTGTGTACCCTGGTGAATGAGTTGGTAAAAAGCATGCTGGCCATTAGTACCGGGTTCGCCCCAAATAACCGGGCCGGTGGAGTAAGTAACTTTTTCGCCATTGCGGTCAATATATTTACCATTGCTTTCCATATTTCCTTGCTGAAAATAGGCAGCAAAACGGTGCATGTACTGGTCGTATGGTAAAATAGCCTCAGTAGGGGCTCCATAAAAATTACAATACCATACACCCAGCATTGCCATAATTACTGGTACGTTTTTTTCAAATGCTGTGCTGCGGAAATGTACATCAGCGGCATGAGCGCCTTTGAGCAGTTGTTCAAAATTTTCATACCCAACAGTAAGTGCAATTGATAATCCAATAGCACTCCACAGGCTGTAACGGCCGCCCACCCAATCCCAAAAAGCAAACATATTTTCTGCAGCAATACCAAATTTCACCACTTCTTTTTCGTTGGTGCTTAATGCTGCAAAATGTTTGGCTACAAAGTTTTCGTCTTTCGCATGAGTGAGAAACCAGGTTCTTGCACTATGTGCATTGGTCATGGTTTCCTGTGTGGTAAAAGTTTTGCTGGCAATTAAAAACAAGGTTTCATCAGCCGTTACTTTTTTCAGGGTTTCGGCAATATGAGTACCATCTACATTACTTACAAAATATGTTTGTATGCCATGCACCCAATATGGTTTCAGTGCTTCGGTAACCATTACTGGGCCAAGATCGCTGCCGCCAATACCGATGTTAACTATGTATTTTATTTTTTTACCCGTATAACCTTTCCATTCGCCGCTGTGTATTTTGCTGCAGAATTGCTGCATTTGCGACAGCACATTTTTTACATCAGGCGTCACATCCACTCCATCTGTAATTACAGGCTCACCGCTCAAGTTGCGTAAAGCGGTATGCAGCACAGCCCTGTTTTCTGTTGTGTTTATCTTTTCACCATTAAACATAGCTTCAATGCCTTCTTTTAAGCCACATTCGTTTGCCAGTTGCAGTAATAAGGAAAGGGTAGTATCGGTAATCCGGTTTTTAGAGTAATCAAATAATATATCATCCAGTTGAATGGAGTATTTAGTAAAACGGTTACTATCAGCAGTAAACAGGTCTTGCATGTGTACCTGTTTTGTTTGGGTGTAATGCTGTTGTAATGCCTGCCATGCAGCGGTAGAGGAAGGGTTAATTTTTGGGAACATGATTGTTGATAATTAAATTTTTACGAAGGTAACGCTGCACTATAAACTTTTAATAACATTCATTAATTTTTGCACCATTTCACCGGTAACATCTAAATGTGTAACCATTCTTACCTGTGTTGCAGACATGGCAAGGCAAAGAATACCTTCTTGTTTTAACCCTTCACAAAATTCAGCAGGTGTATAGTCCTTCAGTACTTCAAAAATTACAATGTTTGTTTCAACAGGATAAATTGCCCCAACAAAATCCTTTTCTGCAAGTGCCGCTGCAATTTGTTTAGCATGTCGATGATCTTCAGCCAGCCTGTGTATATTATTTTCCAAAGCATAAATACCTGCCGCCGCCATATAGCCCGCCTGCCGCATACCACCGCCAAAAACTTTGCGTAACCGCCGTGCTTTCTTTATAAAATCGCTTTTGCCAAGCAGCACACTTCCCACAGGGGTACCCAAGCCTTTGCTAAGGCAAAGGGAAATGCTATCAAATATTTCTCCATACTGCTTTGGTGTTTCCCCCTGCGAAACAATGGCATTGTACAGCCGGGCACCATCTAAATGCAAGCTTAATTTATTTTTTAAACAAATCTCTTTAATACTTTGAATTTCAGTAAAATTATAGCAACTGCCACCACCTCTGTTTGCTGTATTTTCAAGGCTCACCAAGCTTGTTTTGGCTTTATGAATATCATCCGCATTAATACCTTCTGCTACTGCTTGAGCAGTAATTCTTCCAAAACTGCCTTCAAGTGGCTTTACCTGGCAGCCGCTGTTAAATGCAATACCGCCACCTTCATAAATGTACACGTGGCTTAGTTTTTCACAAATCACTTCATCACCCGGTTGGGTATGGCATTTTATAGCAATTTGGTTGGTCATTGTACCACTTGGGCAAAACAACCCTGCCTCCATACCAAAAATACTTGCCGTCATAGCTTCCAGCTTATTAACGGATGGGTCTTCGCCAAAAACATCGTCTCCAACGGGTGCTTTAAACATAGCTTCCAGCATAGCCGGGCTTGGTTTTGTAAATGTATCCGAACGTAAATCGATAATCATGCGCTAAAGTTAGGCAGGGAGTTTGAAATTAGGAATTTGGGTTTGGGAATTTGGAAAAACTCTTAAAATGTGGCATCAGACTCAATTATACATTACTACTTACTAATTCCTTTTCCCCAATAATGCCTTTTTTTACCCAATTGCTATGAAATGCGGCTTTTGTAGCGTAAATTTGCAGCCGTTTATCAGGGTTTTGAGGCATTAACCATTCATTTGCAACATTTTCCCCAACAACGGTGTCTTTTACGTGTTACAAAAAACACAGTCATTAATACAATACAATGAGGCAACTTAAGATCGCAACGCAGATTACCAACCGGGATTCACAAGCGGTTGAGAAATATCTGCAGGAAATTTCTAAAATTTCGATGATTACTCCTGAAGAGGAGACCATTTTGGCTCAAAAAATCAAAATGGGAGATCAAAGAGCATTGGACAAACTGGTTCAGGCTAACTTACGTTTTGTGGTTTCGGTTGCAAAACAGTACCAGCATCAGGGTCTTTCGCTCAGCGATTTAATTAACGAGGGTAACCTCGGCTTGATTAAAGCGGCACAACGCTTTGACGAAACCAAAGGTTTCAAATTCATTTCTTACGCCGTATGGTGGATTCGCCAGTCCATTTTACAAGCGTTGGCAGAGCAGGGCAGATTAGTCCGCCTGCCTCAAAACAAAATTGGCACCTACAACAAGGCTAACAAAGCTTACATGGCTTTTGAACAGGAACATGAAAGAGAGCCAAGTACCGAAGAGTTAGCAGAATTGCTTGAGATGAGTGAAACGGAAATCAACAACATCTTCCAGAGCAATACCCGTCATACTTCCCTTGATGCACCCGTGCATGAAGCAGAAGATGTAGCCATGGGTGATTTGCTGAAAGGTGGCGATGAAACCGATGAAGATGTAATGCATGATTCATTGAAAAATGAAATCCGCAGGGTATTAAAATCATTAAGCCCAAGGGAAGCTGAAATCGTTAATGCTTATTTTGGTTTGGACGGAGAAAATGGTGTTACCATTGAGCAAATTGGTCAAAAATATGATTTAACCAAAGAGCGTATTCGCCAAATTAAAGAAAGAGCTATTAAGCGTTTACAGAAAGCCCGTTACAGCGGGGCATTAAAAGCTTATTTAGGCTAAAAATATTTTGATGGGTTACTACTTAAAAATCCTCCTGTTTACCGGGAGGATTTTTTTATTGAAAACTGGTAATAAATGCACCCTGTAAACCTGAAACCTGCAGTAATCTTTTTATCATCATTAATGGAGTAATTAGTATGGGTATTTGCATTGGTCAAATATTGAGTGCCTTTTGTTGTTACTATCATTTTTGGGCCGGCAATTGCCTGCAGGCCTATACGTTTACTAAACGCCACATGTAAACCAATAGCCGCCCCGGGGCATATTTCTGTATAATCCCATTTTTGGGGAATTGAGTCTATGGGTGAGCTAATGTAGCCCGGAAATTTTGTTCTTTTACCGACTTCAATAAAAGGGCCAAACATAAATTTTACTTTTTTATTTTCCCCCTTATACCAAATGCGGTCAAGTGTTATCCATTGTCTTTTTGTTTCACCTGCATCAGCAGCCACAGAACCAGTGGAATAATTATAAAATACCTGCCATGAGGCAGTGCCGGCTTTATTAATATATTCGGCACCTGCATTTACAAAAGCAAAGCGTACAGGCAAAGCAATAATACCTGCTTTTACACGGTATTGCTGCCCATAAATCAGGTTACAAGCTAACACTGATACAATAAATAAAACCAAGGTTACGAAAATACTTTTATAGCTATTCATAATGTAAGAGTAAGAACCGGATTTGTTAAAATTAGCTGCTTCAAATAATTAATAAATTATAACATAAACAAAAGGGATAAAGGTTTGTAATACTTTGTAATTTTACAACTATGAAGAATTTAATGGCAGCGTGGATTTTATCAGTTTTCTTTTTTTACTCCTGCGAAAAAAATATTGATTTTAAACTGGATGATGCAGAAAAAGTACTGGTGGTGGATGCACAAATTGAAAATGGGCAGGCGCCTGTGGTGGTGCTTACAAAAAGCCTTGACTATTTTGGAAAGATAAGCCCTGAAATATTATTTAACTCTTTTGTACGCAATGCAGATGTAACCATTAGTAACGGAACGGTTACGCATAAATTAAAGGAGTACACTATTCCTTTTGGCGGCGGGTACAGTCTTTCTTATTATAGTATTGACTCTGCAAATTTAACCACAGCTTTTGTGGGTGCCTTTAACAAACAATACACTTTAAATATTACTGCCGAAGGAAAAAATTATACAGCTGCAACTAATATACCGGCACTTACAAAGTTTCCAGATTCGTTATGGTTTAAAAGAGCGCCCCTTAATCCTGATACCAATGCCCGTGTGTTAATGACCCGTGCTGCCGACCCACCTGGCCTTGGTAATTATATAAGGTATTTTACAAAAAAGAACAGAGGAAATTTTTTACCCGGGGATAATTCTGTTTTTGATGATAATATAATTGACGGCATTACTTACGAATTGCAGGTTGACCCCGGCGTGGACAGAAACAACCGCATTCCTTTTGACAGTAATTATTTTAAAAGGGGAGATACTGTTACTTTAAAACTATGCAATATTGATAAAGCTACTTATACCTTCTGGAACACCTGGGAGTTTGCACAACAAAGTATTGGTAATCCTTTTAGCCAGCCAAATAAAGTGCTTGGTAACATAAGTAATGGTGCATTAGGAGCATTTTGTGGTTATGCCGCCTGGTACAAAACTATAATAGCTAAGTAATAATCTTTTTTTCTTTTATTGAAAGTACTATCAGGCAATACTGCTTTGTAAATGGTGTATGCGTAAGCTTAAAAACAAGTTATTAAGATTGCGGCTGACACATAGTTTTACATCAGCTACAAAACGAATAATCCACTAAATTTGTAGATACTAAAATATTATATGGAAAGGGAAAAAGTACATTGTTTAATTATTGGCAGCGGGCCTGCAGGATATACCGCCGCAATTTATGCATCAAGGGCAGGATTAAACCCTGTTTTATATCAAGGCATACAGCCTGGCGGACAGTTAACCATTACAACCGAAGTTGAAAATTATCCCGGTTATCCTGAAGGTATTCAGGGACCGGAGATGATGATACATTTTGAAAACCAGGCAAAGCGTATGGGTACAGATATACGCTATGGTTTGGCAACAAAAGTTGATTTCTCTAAACATCCTTTGCAAGTAGAAATTGATGAAGAAAAATGGATAGATGCAAATGCTGTAATTATTTCAACAGGAGCCAGTGCAAAATGGCTTGGTCTTGAAAGCGAACAAAGGCTGAATGGCTTCGGCGTTAGTGCCTGTGCAGTATGCGATGGTTTCTTTTTTAAAGGAAAAGAAGTGGCGATTGTTGGGGCAGGAGATACTGCTGCAGAAGAGGCCTTGTATCTTTCTAAAATTTGCAGCCAGGTACACATGATTGTACGTAAAAGTGAAATGCGTGCAAGTAAAGTAATGCAGGAGAGAGTTAAAAATACCGCCAATATAAAAATTTACTGGAACAGCGAAACAGACGAAGTGGTGGGAGATAAAAAAGTGGAAGCGGTGCGTATAAAAAATAACCAAACAGGTGATAAAACAGATGTGCCGGTGAGTGCATTTTTCGTGGCTATTGGTCACGAACCAAACAGTGGTATTTTTAAAGGATGGATTGATATGGATGAAACTGGTTACATAAAAACCATATCCGGTACATCAAAAACAAATGTAGAAGGTGTATTTGCCAGTGGTGATGTACAGGATAAAATTTACCGTCAGGCGGTAACCGCAGCAGGCAGCGGTTGTATGGCTGCATTAGATGCAGAGAGATATTTAGGGGAGAAGGGGTTTCATTAATTGTTAATAGATAATTATTCAATTGATAATGAATAATATTTTCAATGCAGGGCAATTTTTTTTAAGAAGAACTATGATTAAATGAATTATTAATTATCCATTATTAAATTATCCATTGTTTGTTTACCATCCATCTTTCCAATTTAAAATTCTTTTCTTTTCATGGTGTGCATGATGAGGAAAAAGTATTGGGTGGAGAATTTATAGTGGATGCAGTTGTATATTTTACAACTGCAGGTAATATTACAACGCTTGAACAAACGGTTGATTACTGCAAAATTTATGATATTATAAAGCAGCGGATGTCACAACCCTCTGCTCTTTTAGAAACAGTGGCACAGGATTTGGCAGTACTTATTTATGCAACCAATTCAAAAATTATATCTGTAAAAATAACCATCACAAAATCTAACCCACCTATACAGCAGTTTAGTGGAAACATTGCTGTTAGCTATAAAAAGGATTTTTAACTATGAAACTTTTATTCGTATCATTCTTTTCTGTCCTTACCATTTTTTCATCTTTTGCGCAGGATGTTGCTGCTGTTATTAAAGAAGCGGAACGCCTTGAAGCTGCACCTGATGAAATGAGCGCTTTTAAAAAATATAAAGAAGCATTAAAACTGCAGCCAACAAATATGAAAGCGCTTTGCAAAAGCAGCGAACTTTGCAGCCGTATTGGGCAAAGACAAACCGTTGCAAAAACAAGGGATGAATATTACAAGGCTGCAAAAATTTATGCAGAAACGGCTTTAAAAGTAGATTCCACTAGCTCAGATGCTAATACATCGATGGCTATTGCTTTAGGCCGTGCCACCCTTACAAAATCTGGTAAAGAGAAAGTGGCTGCTGCGAAAGATTTAAAAAAATATGTTGATGCTGCAATAAAAGCAAACCCAAACAATTTTTTAGCATGGCATGTGCTGGGCCGCTGGCATTACGAAATAAGTAATCTCTCAGCTTTGGAAAAAACTGCCGTTAAAGTTTTTTACGGGGGCTTTCCTGCATCATCACTTAAAGAAAGTATTAAAGCATTTGAAAAAGTAAAAGTGATGACGCCGGGCTTTATTTTAAATTATATCGAACTTGCAAAAGCCTACAACCGAAATAACGAAGTTGCCAAAGCAAAAGTAGTTTTAAATGCCCTGATGATATTACCTAATTACACTGAAGACGACCCCTCTATAAAGGAAGCGGCAAAAAAATATCTTAAAGAGTGGGACTAAGTCCCCTTTTATAAAATCTTGCAAAAAGCAAACACTGTTTTAGCTATCTTCATGGCATAAAATAATTTTATGCAAAAACTGTTTTTCTTTTTTATTTCTGCTATTGCTTTGCCAGTCTGTATTACAGCACAAACCGATCCTGTTATTGAAACAAACTATAATCCTCATAAATTATTTGCGCCACTTTTTTATCCGGCCGGCGGCACTATAAGCCGTGCTGCCACAGGAGAGCCGAATGTTGGTTATTGGCAAAATAAAGCCGACTATCAAATTACAGCATCGCTAAATGACGTTACACATGAAATTACCGGAAGTGTAATTATCACCTATAAAAATAATAGTCCCCATGCATTGCCTTTTTTATGGCTGCAGTTAGACCAAAACCTGTTTAACAAAAACAGCCGTGGACAGGCACGCATGCCTTTAAACAGTCGCAGCCGTTATGGCGACAGTAAGAACTCCTTTGATGGCGGTTATAAAATTACTGCCGTAAAAAATGAAATTGATAACAGCAATGCCGATTATATTATTACTGATACCCGTATGCAAATACGTTTACCAAAAGTATTAAAGCCGGGTGGTGATGTTATAAAACTTAAAATCGATTTTTCTTTTACATTGCCGCAATACGGTGCCGACCGATGTGGTATTTTACCAACAAAAAACGGCGACATTTTTACCGTGGCGCAATGGTACCCACGCATGTGTGTGTATGATGATGTGCAGGGCTGGAATACGGAACCTTATCTGGGCCCTAGCGAATTTTATTTAGAGTATGGAGATTTTGATATTGCCATTACAGCACCTGCCAGCCACATTGTTGTATGCAGCGGCGAACTGCAAAACCCCGCTGATGTTTTAACCGCCGAACAACAGAAGCGCTATAACGAAGCAAAAGCAAGTGACAAAACTGTAATGATTCGTACTGATAAAGAAGTTACCAATGCGGAAAGCCGGCCTAAAGCCACCACACTTACATGGAAGTTTAAAATTAATAATGCAAGAGATGTAGCATGGGCATCATCCAAAAGTTTTATTTGGGACGCTGCTAAAATAAATTTACCCAGTGGTAAAACAGCGCTTGCAATGAGTGCTTATCCTGTGGAAAGTAAAGGTAAAGATAAATGGAGCCGCTCTACAGAATACACAAAAGGAAGTATTGAAAATTACAGCAAACGCTGGTACGAATATCCTTATCCTGTTGCCACTAATGTTGCAAGTAATGTGGGTGGTATGGAATACCCAGGTATTGTTTTTTGTGGCAGTACTGCAGAAACGGATGGTTTGTTTGGTGTAACCGATCATGAGTTTGGCCATACCTGGTTTCCTATGATAGTGGGCAGCAACGAACGTAAATATGGCTGGATGGATGAAGGCTTTAACACATTTATAAATTCGCTGGCGGATGATGATTTTAACAATGGTGAGTACAAGGAAGCTCCAAGAAATATGGAGTACACTGCACGTAATTTATTTGGCGAAGGCAGCGAGCCCATTATGCTTACACCCGATGCGATGAAGGAATATAATATTGGTAACTGCCTTTATTTTAAACCCGGATATGGATTAGAATTGCTTAGAAATGAAGTACTGGGTGCCAACCGATTTGATTATGCATTTAAAGAATACATTCGCCGCTGGGCCTTTAAACATCCTACGCCATGGGATTTTTTCCGTACAATGGACAATGCCGCTGGGGAGGATTTAAGCTGGTTTTGGCGTGGCTGGTTTATGGAAAACTATAAACTTGACCAGGCCATTGTTTCGGTAAAATACGATAACGATTTACCTGCCAACGGCGCTGTAGTAACACTGGCCAATTTAGAAGAGCTGGCATTGCCGGTAAATATAAGTTATGAAACAAAAAGCGGTAAAAAAGGTACACTTAAACTACCTGTTGAAGTTTGGAATAATACTGCTGTATGGAAAGTGAAATTGCCTGTTACAGAGGAGCTGAAGAAAGTTGAAATTGATGCAGAAAGAGCTTTTCCAGATTTTGATTTTAGTAATAATTTATGGAAGGCACAATAGTTGCAATGAGGTATAAAGATGTTTTTAAGTTATGGTTGTATGCTGATGAGATTTTGGCAATGGGTGTAACAGCAGCAGCTATTTTTAGCAGCAGCGGCGAAACAGGGGATGGAGGAATATTATTGCTTATGTTGATAATTTTGGCAGGTTTCTCTTTGCCTTCTTTAATTGCTCCCTCATGTTTTTATTTATGGTATCGCAATAAAAGTAAGAGCAATGAAAATTTATCTGCTGGTTACATTGCAGCAATTGTAAGCATCAACTTTTTATATTTCCTGGTTAGTATTCTTTTTTTTGATGTAGATTTTGAAGCAGCACTGCTTTACCTGTTAACTACAGCGGCAGGGTTATTTTCATATTTTATAGTTTATAAACAAAAAAGCAGCGATAAAAGGTTGACAGCAATTGATTGATATGTTCCATTTTTTGAAACCTATAATAACAGAAAGCAACAATGACGCAACCACATTTTCTTAAAAATATTTTTACTGATGGCAATTTTAGTGCAGATGAGCAGGAAACAATTTTATCGAAATTTACAGCTGCTGCTTTTAAAAAGAATGATTATTTACTGTTTGAAGGTAAAGTAGAAAATTTCTATTGGTTTGTACAAGAGGGTTACATTCGTTCCTTTGTTGTTGATATAGCTGGAAACGACATCAGCACAAATTTTTACACCACCGGAGATGTGGTTATTGACTGGGCATCTTTTTTTCTGCGCAGCCCAACAAGAGAAAATATACAGGCACTTACTGATTGTACTTGTTGGCAGCTTGATTTTGAAAATTTCCAACAATTGTTTCACAGCATCCGCAGTTTCAGAGAGCAGGGCCGCACTAATTTGGTAAACAGTTACTTCAGCCTTAAAAGTAAAAGTATAGCTATGATAGCTGATGAGGCCAAAGACCGCTATGTTAACCTGCTGCAGCACAAGCCGCATATTTTGCAAAATGTTTCTTTAAAGCATATAGCCACATACTTAGGTATTACAGATACTTCATTAAGCCGCATACGCAAAGAAATATCTATTTAATTATTTTTCTTGCCATATGCCAAGAAAAATAATTTTTACTTAAAATAGCTTTGTGCAGTAAATATAATGCTGCCAGTTTATAAAGACTAACTATAACCCGGAACTATGGGAATATAAAGCCTTTTTAAGTACTGTTTTACACATCACTTTAAGGTAAAATGAATGTGGGATAAATTGGAGGGTTTGTATATTACGATTATTATCTGCAAAATTTAAATGAAAAGTATGACAGCACTTATTTTTATATCTATTACCATAACCAGCCTATTGTTGTTTTACGCCGCTGTAAATAAAAACAGAAGTATTTTAGCAGCCAGCACCATTTGGCTTTTACTTACAGGCTTAGTTGCCCATTTTGATTATTTTAAAGATACCACTGTAACACCACCAAGGTTTTTAATAATACCAGCAGTTGCATTAACCGGAAGTATTGTTATTTTAAAGAAGGTAAAAGGATTGGTGCCTGATAAAAAATATTTATTTGCAATACATATGTTGCGATTGCCGGTAGAACTGGTACTTTATCAGCTTTACTTGGCAAAGCTAATACCAGCTGTAATGACTTTTGAAGGCTGGAACTTTGATATACTAACAGGAATTACGGCATTGCTGATTTTAGTATATTATTTTACCCGAAAAAAATATCCGGTTAATTTGTTTTTAATATTTTGGAATATTGCCGGGCTGTTACTGTTGTTGATAATTGTGATTATTGCAATACTCTCTGCTCCATTTCCATTTCAGCAACTGGCCTTTGACCAGCCTAATATTGCGGTGCTGCAGTTCCCGTTTATTTGGCTCCCTGCGTATGTTGTGCCGGTGGTAGCAGTATCACATATTTTATTATTGAGGTGCCTGATTCAAAATAAAAAATGCCTGCAATAATGCAGGCAGAAATTTTTTATATGTTATTTACTAAATGATGCCGAGCTTTTGGCCTACATATTTATAAGTTTCTATTAAATAGTCCAGGTGCTTTTGTTCATGACTTGCCATTACGCTGTTTCTAATGAGACACTTACCTGCAGGTGTTGCAGGAGGTACAAAAACATTTACAAAAATGTTACGGTCAAATAACTCCTGCCATAGCTTAAGCCCCATTTCTTCATTTACAGTTATAGGAATAATAGCGGTTTCGCCTTCTGGTACATCAAAGCCCAAATCTATAAGGTGTGTACGCACAAACCTTGCATTTTGCTGTAGTCTTGTTACAAGTTCTGGTTGTTTCATCAACACTTCTAATGCTGCAAGTGCACTTGCTGTACTTGCAGGCGAAGGTGATGCACTAAAAACGAGTGCAGGAGAGTAGTGTTTCAGGTACTCAATTTCTTCTTTGTTTCCCACAACAAAGCCACCAATACTTGCCAGCGATTTTGAAAAAGTACAGAAGGTTAAAGAAATTTCATCCTGCAGGTTAAAGTGGTTGGCAGTGCCTCTGCCACCATCTCCAATTACTCCAAATCCGTGGGCATCGTCAATGATAATAGGTATATTATAATATTCCGCCAGGCTGTAAAAACTCTGCAGGTTTACAACACTGCCATCTGCACTAAAAACACCGTCTGTTACAATCAGTTTACAAGCATCCGAGGGGATTTTTTGAATTTGTTTTTCTAAATCTGCAGGGCTGTTATGCTTAAAGCGGATTACGGTTGTGTTTAAACCCTTTGCTATTAATCCTGCACTAACAATACTGGCATGATTATCTTTATCGCTTAATAAATAATCTCCCCGGCCAACTAACGGTTGTATAACACCCTGGCTGGTTTGGTATCCGGTACTAAAAAGCAGGCAGGCTTCTTTATCCATAAAGTTGGCCAGCTTATTTTCAAGCTCAATATGCAAATCAATGGTACCAGTTAATAATCTTGAACCAGAACAACTTGTTCCATATTTTTTTATAGCTCTGGCTGCTGCATTTTTTACAAAAGGGTGGGTGGTAAGGCCTAAATAATTGTTGCTGCCAAACATAATTATGGAGCGGTGCTCCATATTAACTTCCGGGCCTTCACTGGCATAAATCGTTTTATAATAAGGCCAAATGCCTTTGGCTTTATATTCATCACTTTTTCCAGGAGTATGACATTTTTTAAAAATATCGTATTGCCTGTTTTGTGTGGTAGAGGTTATTGTAAGTTTTTGCATTGTTAGGGTTTGGTTAATGCCTAAGCAATTTACGGTTAAAAATTAACGATAGCTGCCTTTTACGGCCATAATTTTAGCTGCAAAAAATAATTTATGCAAACGTATAACCCTATAATAATTATAATAATAGAAAATCAGATGGAATTTTAAGCCCTCATAAAATTCCATTCAGGCAATAAAAATTTATTTAAAACCATTTTATGCTTTATGTCAATTTTGTATAAAAATAAAATACCCACAGTGCCAAAAGAAAAAATTACATTTAAACTATATTATTTTTTTTCGTACACCAGCACTTCAACTCGCCTGTTTTTCCATTGCACCAATGGGTCATTAAGGTCAGCAATTGGTTGTGTATTACCGTAAGAAGCTGCAAAGATTCTTTTCTTCTCTATGTAAAAACTTTCAATGTATGATGCACAAACATTTACTCTTTCCAGCGATCGTTTAAAATTAGCTTCTTGCGTACCTGCATAATCAGTGTGTCCTTTAAACAGCACCACTAATTTAGGGTTCTCTTTCATCAGTTTTACCACTTCACTTAGTGTGGCATAGCCTTCTGACCGCAGTATTGACTTTGCAGGTTCAAAATAAATGATGAAACGGGTGGTGTCTGCAGTGGATGCTTTTATCGTATCCAAAACTGGAGGACAGCCATTATTTGCGGCTATACCGGTTTCCTGCGGGCACTTGTCGCTATCATCATTAATACCATCACCATCACTATCAGGTATTGGACAACCGTGGTATTTTTCAGTACCTGCATGTCCGGGGCATTTATCATTCACATCCAATATGCCGTCACCATCGCTGTCTTTAACGCTATCTGCAGCTGCAGGTACATACGGCACCTGCTTAACGGATTTTTCCTTTTTTACATTTGTAAATAAAGTGTAGCCGGCATTAATACCCAAAGTTTTCAGCTTATGTTGGATGGATTTTTTAGCATCCTGATAATAATAGTTTAACGGTATGCCAGCACTTGCCCAAACTTTAAGTTTATTAAATTCAAATCCTGCAGCAAAAGTCCAGCTTGCGTACATTCTTTTGTACGTACCGGCGCCATTCCCCACTGCAAGGTTGCGTTTAGACGTAACTGATGCTCCTCCGGTATTTCCAAAGTAATCGGTCTCCATATTTTCAGTACCTGAAACAAATAAAGAAATAGCCGGGCCAGTGGCCACAAAAAAACTGTTCCTGAATCCTTCATTTTCGCCGCTGCCAAAAACAAATTTTTTTGCAATTTGAAGGCTTACATCGGTGTAATTAAGTTTTTGAGTATATGCAGAATCCTTAAGGCTACCAATGCCGCCTGTTTCATTTACCAATGCATATTTAAATCCTTTTCGTGTAAATGCCGCATTCCCAAAAAAATGGATACCGTTTTTTGAAACAGGAATATCACTCGTAATACCTGCCCAAAATGATGTAGTACCGGTATACCGGTCAAAATCTTCAGGCGAGTATGGGAATTTGTGCAATGATACCTTACCTGCGCCGGTATATATGCCAAACTTGCTTTGAGCATGTAAGGAAGTAAAGTTTTGCAGCGCAGCAATTGCAATAGTTATAAATAACTGTTTGTATATACAGTTACGCATGTTGTTTTCTTTGGTTAGTGGTAATGCAAAATAACAAATACTTTTTAATATCAAATGGCTTTAGTTATTAAGAATCAGGCTTTATTGGTTAATAAAACAGCCTTATCAACATTAAAGTGCGTATTTACCCGGCTTTAACCCAACTTGGGCCCTTATTAATGAATCTAAATATTTGGCAAAGGCATCCAGAAGCTTTGTTTTTGCGTTACTACAAAAAGTACAACAAATTTCCACTTTTTATTAAATTGATGTATATTTAGTCAAAGCTGTAATGTGATACCTGCAACTGCTTTTTATATTAACTGTATTGCTTTTTATTTAAAAGGCGTTTGCTTTTTAGTAGTTTTTTTATTTTGGAGTACGGTTGCATTGTCTCAAAATTGTCCTGCCAATATTGATTTTGAAATGGGTGATTTTAGTGGTTGGCAATGCTATACCGGCAATGTTGTTAATGCAGGAGGGATTAATCAAATTAATTTAACATCATCTGGCCCCATTACAGGGCGCCATGAAGTATTATCATCATTTCCCGGAAACGGTACGGATCCTTTTGGCGGCTTCCCGGTAAATTGCCCCAATGGCAGTGGTCATTCTATAAAGCTCGGCAACACAAGTGGTGGTGCAGAAGCCGAAGGCGTATCCTATACTTTTACAATACCGGCCAACCGCAACGAATACAACTTGATATATCATTACGCAGTGGTATTTCAGGATCCCAATCATCAGCAGTATGAACAGCCGAGAATGGAAATTGAAATAACAAACCTGAGTGATAATAAAAAAATAGACTGTTCTTCTTTCGCTTTTTTTCCTTTTGGAACACCTTTGCCTGGTTTTAAAGAGTCGCCTAACCCCGGTAGCAATACGCCTGTTTGGTATAAAGAATGGTCGGCGGTTTCAATAAACTTAGATGGTAATGCAGGCAAAACAATACAGTTACTTTTTAAAACTGCCGATTGTGTGTTTCGCCGTCATTTTGGGTATGCGTATATTGATGTAAACTCAGAATGCAGCAGTAAACTTGAGGGTGCCAGTTTTTGCCCGGATGACAGTGCTGTAAATGTAATTGCACCTTACGGCTATCAAACCTATACATGGTATAACCCTTCTTTTACACAAGTGTTGGGCAACCAGCAGGTACTTAATTTTTCGCCGCCACCAGCAACAAGTATGACAGTTGCAGTTGTTGTGGTACCGTATAATGGCTATGGTTGTATTGATACACTTTATGCTGATATTAAAGACGATCTTGTAGTTGTGGCAAATGCAGGCAGAGACACTGTATCGTGTAACCGAAGTCCGGTCTATCTGGGGAGTCCGCCGGTGTCGGGTGTAAAGTATGAGTGGTCTCCGGCTACAGGTCTCTCAAGCCCATTTGTTTCAAATCCAATTGCATTGCCAGATATATCAACACAATATGTTTTAACGGCAAGGAGTAAAGGAGGTGGCTGCCTTACTGCGGACACCATTTTTGTAAAAGCTTCGTTAGTGGACAATATTATTAAGCTGGAAGGTAAGCCCGAGTTTTGCATTGGTAGCGGAGACAGTGCTGTACTGGTGGTTGAACCGGCAGACAGTATACAATGGTATAAAGACAATATGGCAATAAGCGGCGCAAACGGTATAAGGTATCAAGTGTTACAATCTGGTATTTACCGTGCAACATTATTTGGAGGTAATGGGTGTGTACTAACCACTTTGCCGCAGCAAATTAAAATTGCAAGTATTCCATTGGCAGCCTTTGCATTATTATCGCCAGCTAATCAGTGCTTGTTTGGTAACCAGTTTAAGTTTGTAAATAACAGTACTAACAGCTTGGGCACTATTAACTATCGCTGGATAATGGGAGACGGAACAGAACTGAATACAAGAGACATTATCTATAGTTTTAAAAAAGCAGGTGTTTATAATATTAAATTAGTTGTAAGCAGTTTAAGTATTTGCGCAGACAGTACATTTATTACCGTTACTATATATCAAAATGCAATAGCGTCATTTGCAGCTGTACCCGCTTGTATTAATTTGCCTGTAACTATCACTAATAAAACGGCCGATACCCTTGGTTCGCCACTTCAATATTTATGGACTTTTGGTAATGGGCAGACATCTGACTTAAAAAACCCTCCGTCACAAGTTTATGCTTTGGCTGGAAACTATAAAATAACACTCTCTGTAAGCAGCACTCAATGCCCAAGTCCTGTACATACCGTTTTTCAAAACGTAGTTATTGATAAACCAAGACCCGGCATTATGTACCCGATTGAATATGCGGTTATAAACCTGCCACTTGATTTACGAGCCCGTAATTTTGGAGGAAACGTGTTGTGGAAACCTGCCAGTAATTTAGACAAAACAGAGTCTTACACACCGGTATTTAAAGGAAGTACAGAACAGCTTTACACAATAAATATTACCACGCCAAGCGGTTGTGTTACCACCGATACACAATTGGTTAAATTAGTGAAGAGTATAGAAATATATGTGCCCACTGCATTTACGCCCAACGGTGACGGCAAAAATGAGATATTAAGACCTGTAATGTTCGGGATAAAAAAACTGCATTAT
>JAGVCC010000484.1 GCA_020059395.1 Chitinophagales bacterium
ACTTTAAAAAGTGTAAAAGCCATTGGCTGGTTTATAGAGGAGTATGGTGTGGCACAGATAAGCATGAATCTTACAAATATTAACATTACATCTGTGCATGTTGCTTTTGATGAAGTGTGTAACAAGGCAACAGCCCGTGGTATACGAGTTACCGGCAGTGAGCTGGTTGGTTTAATTCCACTTAAGGCCATGCTGGATGCGGCAGATTATTTTTTAGAAAAACAACAGCGCAGCACAGGCATAAGCGAAACCGAGAAAATAAAAATTGCTATAAAGTCTTTAGGGCTTGATGAGCTTACATCATTTAAACCCGAAGAAAGGATAATTGAATATTTGCTGGCTAATGAAACAGACAGCAAGCTGGTAAATATGAAACTAAATGCTTTTGCTGATGAAACTGCCAGTGAAAGCCCTGCTCCCGGTGGAGGTTCCATTGCTGCATATGTGGGCGCATTGGGTGTATCATTGGCAACAATGGTAGCTAATTTATCAAGCCATAAAAAAGGCTGGGATGACAAATGGAAAGAATTTAGTGACTATGCCGCACAAGGCCAGCAAATAAAAGATACATTGGTAAAACTGGTTGATGCAGATACCGCTGCGTTTAATAAAATAATGGATGCATTTGCATTGCCAAAAGCAACTGCGGAAGAAAAATCAAAACGTACTGAAGCTATACAAGCAGCTACAAAATATGCTATTGAAATTCCGTTAAAAGTAATGGAGACAGCCGCTGCTGCCATGTCATTAGTAAAAGCCATGGCAACTATTGGCAATCCAAACAGCGTAAGCGATGCTGGCGTGGGTGCACTGTGTATACGCAGTGCCGTAATGGGTGCATTTATGAATGTGCGTATTAATGCGGCGGGGTATAGTGATAAAGATTTTGTAAGTACTGTAGTTGAAAAGGGTAAAGCTATTGAAGCTGTTGTAATTGCTGATGAAGCCGCCGTGCTTGAAATTGTAAACGGTAAAATTGGTATATAATTCTGGAAAAGGCAATGCGTTAATGTATGAACTAATTTAAAGCGCTTAAGTTAATTACATATAATGCAGTTGAAAACGAATCTGACGGCATTACCTTATTTTTGCAAAAATCAATTTATATGAGTTACGTTTTATCATTCCATAATATTTTACGCTGGCTTATTTTGTTATTTGGATTGCTGGCTGTTGTTAAAGCTGTTGGCGGTGTTGCTGGTAAAAAAAACTACACTGGCAGTGATAATAAAACGGGCTTGCTATTCATGATATTTTGCGACATACAGTTGCTGCTAGGCTTAGTGCTGTATTTTGGTAAGGACTGGTTTGCCATGCTTAAAAGCAATGCAGGCGAAGTAATGAAAAACAGCGCCATGCGCTTTTTTGCAATGGAACATGCCGTAATGATGATTATTGCATGGATACTTGTACACATGGGCCGTAGTATGGTAAAACGTGCTGATACTGACGCACAAAAACACAAACGCAGTTTAATTTATTTTGGCATTGCACTGCTGCTTATTTTAGCCATGATGCCCTGGCCTTTCCGCAGTGGTGTAGGCAGGCCGTGGTTTCCTCAATTTTAAAAAGTTATTTAAAACAATTGCGAATGCCTGTTAAAAAAAACTTACCCTTAATACTTATTACAAACGATGACGGGATTACGGCACCGGGAATTAAAAATCTGGTAGAAGCTGTAAAGGATTTAGGCCGTGTAGTGGTGGTGGCGCCGGATAAACCACAAAGCGGTATGGGGCATGCTGTTACTATCGGGCATCCGCTGCGTATGCATAAAGCGGATGTATTTGAAGGTGCGGAAGCCTGGCAAACAAGCGGCACACCGGTTGACTGCGTTAAACTGGCAGTTGATAAAATATTGCACCGTAAACCCGATTTATGTTTAAGCGGCATTAACCATGGCGCAAATCATTCCATAAATGTTATTTATAGTGGTACCATGAGTGCCGCCATGGAAGCCAGTATTGAAGGAATACCGAGTATTGGGTTTTCGCTACTGGATTTTAGCCTGGATGCAGATTTTACTGCTTCACGTTTTTATGTGCGTACAATTGTAAGTGCATTATTAAAACGCAAATTAGATAAGCATTTACTGTTGAACGTAAACATTCCAGCGGTGAGTCAAAGCTTAATTAAAGGCGTTAAGGTTTGTAAACAGGCATACGCAAAATATGAGGAAGATTTTGATGAACGTAAAGACCCAAGCGGTAAAAAATATTACTGGCTTAGCGGCAAGTTTATAAATTTTGATAAAGGTAAAGACACGGATGTATGGGCGCTGGCGCATAATTACGTAAGTGTGGTTCCGGTGCAATTTGACCTTACCAACTACACCCTTAAAAAACAATTAGAAAAAAATAACCCCTTTAAATAAATGCTTAGAATTTTTTCGGTAGTTAAAAAAGATAATTTTTTATTTGGTTTTATACTGGGCCTGCTTGCCCCATTTGCTGGTTTTGCGGTTTTTAAATACAGAAACCTGGGGCCATTAAATTATTTTGAAGCTTTACAGTATATAGTGTTGCAACCGGGCCATAAAATGCTGACAGTTGCCATCAGCTTATCGCTGCTGGCTAATGCCGTACTTTTTACTTTGTACATAAATGCACATATTGATAAAACGGCAAAGGGTATTTTTGTTGCCACACTTATTTACGGTTTAACAGCGTTGAGTTTAAAAACATTTGGCTGATACTCTTTTGCTTTAAAATAATAAACCCCGGTATTGGCCGGGGTTTATTATTTATTTATTGATGCGTTTATCCTTTTTTAGGCTTAACCACTTTAGATTTTGGAAGTGCAGGTTTGGGTTGTTTTAATTCGCCTTTTAATGTAGCTGCAAGTTTTAAAGCTTCATAAGCATTTACAATACCGCCTGTTTTGCTGATGTCACTCATATTTACCATCTCATCGGTACCAGGTTTAGTTACTTTGTAAGCTGGTAGCTGTGCCGATTTTTCAATTACATATTTTAATTGTTTGGCACTGAGGTTTGGAAAATATTCCAGCGTTAACGCTGCAATACCTGCTACTAACGGGCAGGCCATACTGGTGCCGTTTAAGTTGCCGTAGGTGTTACCGCCGGGTATGGTTGCATAAATCCTTACACCAGGGGAGAATACGTCTACTTCGCTCTTTCCATAATTGCTGAATGATGCAGTGAGCCCACCGTTTTTAGGATCGCCGCTTGCACCAACTGTAATAACATTGTTGGCCCTGCCTTTTCCATTTATATAAACAGGAGAGGGGAAATTGTCTTCCACATCTACATTCTTACTGTCGTTACCTGCAGCATGCACTAATAAAACATTTTTGCTTTCTGCATATTTAACTGCATCATCCACCCATTGTTTTTGCGGACTAAAATCTTTTCCAAAACTCATGCTTATGATTTGTGCGCCATTGTCAACTGCATAACGTATAGCATTGGCAATGTCTTTATCATGTTCATCTCCATCAGGTACTGCACGCAGCATCATTATGCGTACATTATCTGCAATGCCATCCATACCCACGCCGTTGTTACGTGCTGCTGCAATAATACCGCTGCAGTGTGTACCATGCATAGAAGTAGACGTCATCACATCATTATTGCCATAGTATCGATCATTAATATTATTTTCATTGTCTTTTACTACATCGGCACGGTAATTACGGGGCACTTTATTTTTACTTTCTTCTTTTCTTTCTGCGCCCTGCATATATTCATCAAAGCCTTCAATAAACTCTTTATTGGTGGCTTCCTGCTGGTTATTCATTTTCATCAACCCAAGCATTTCACCTTTCGCTTTGCGTACATTGCTTTCTGTGGGTGTATATGCTTCCAGCTCTGTGCCGTTGTACACGTCTTTTTTCAAAGCAATTTTCAGCACACTGTCGCTGGCTTTAAGACTGGTGCCAATTCTGCGTAAAATTAAAATGTCCACACCGCCGCCTTCTTCATCACCCATAATTTTTGCTTTGGCCTTTTTCCACATGGTGTATTCCTGTTTTTCCGCAGCGTTTAATTCAAATTCGTTTATTTCTTTACCATCGTATTTGCTTTTAAAAGCATGATACACCCTTGCTGCTTCGTAACTGTCTTCTTTTACATTATTGCCATCCTTTCCACCTAAAAAATTCCAGCCATTAATGTCATCAACAAAACCATTTTTATCATCGTCAATGCCATTACTAGGTATTTCTTTTTTGTTAACCCAAAGCACAGGTTTTAAATCCTCGTGCAATGTGTCTATGCCACTGTCAATAACTGCTACAATAACGGTTTTGCTTTTAAGGTTTTTGCTTTTAATAAACCCGTATGCTTTTGCAGCGCTTACACCATAGTAACCATCAGCCTCTTTATCCATCATGTGCCAGCCATTGGGCGTGGTTTCTTTTTGAGCATTAACAGCAGCTGTACTTAAAATAATGGTACTGATTAAAATCCCGGAAAACTTTATCATATTTATCTATAATTGTTTGTGCGAAAATAATGTTACAACCTTTAACCGCCATACCGTTTATCAGGTATTTACACAATTTTAAGTTGTTTGAATGTTATTACAAATCGAACTTAATACCCTGGGCAAGGGGTAATTTAGTTGTATAGTTAATAGTGTTGGTCTGCCTGCGCATATAAACTTTCCATGCATCGCTGCCGCTTTCCCGGCCACCACCGGTTTCTTTTTCACCACCAAAAGCTCCGCCAATTTCTGCACCGCTGGTGCCAATGTTTACGTTGGCAATGCCGCAATCGCTTCCGGCGGCAGATAAAAACAGTTCTGCTTCACGTAAACTGTTTGTAATTACAGCGCTTGATAAACCCTGCGGCACAGCATTTTGCAAAGCAATCGCTTCATCAATAGTTTTATATTTTATTAAATAAAGAATGGGTGCAAACGTTTCATGCTGCACTATTTTAAAATCATTTTTCACTTCGGCAATACAGGGTTTTACATAACAGCCGCTTTCGTAACCTTTGCCTTTAAGCACTACGCCTTCTGCAATAAATTTGCCGCCTTCAGCTTTGCATTTTTCTATTGCAGCTGCATACATTTTTACAGCATCAGTATCAATAAGTGGCCCCACATGATTTTTTTCGTTTAAAGGATTACCTATGTTTAACTGTTTGTAGGCATTAACCAGTTTTTCTTTAAACTTATTATAAACGCTTTGATGAATGATTAAACGCCTTGTGGTGGTGCAGCGTTGCCCGGCAGTACCTACGGCGCCAAACACGGCACCAATTAATGCCATATCCAAATCAGCATCTTTACTAATAATGATGGCGTTGTTTCCGCCAAGTTCCAGTAAACTCCTGCCTAAACGTTCTGCTACAGTTTTTGCCACGGCCTTGCCCATACGTGTGCTGCCCGTTGCCGATACCAAAGGAATACGTTCATCGCTGCTCATCCATTCTCCTGTATCCCTTCCGCCAATTACCAAAGTGCTTACGCCTTCGGGCACATTATTTTTTTCAAATACAGGCTCAATAATTTTTTGACAGGCCACCGCACAAAGCGGTGTTTTTTCACTTGGTTTCCACACACACACATCACCACATATCCATGCAAGTGCTGCATTCCAGCTCCACACTGCCACCGGAAAATTAAACGCAGAAATAATTCCTACAATACCGAGCGGATGATACTGTTCATACATCCGGTGTCCCGGCCTTTCGCTGTGCATGGTTAAACCGTGCAGTTGTCTTGACAGACCTACAGCAAAATCGCATATGTCAATCATTTCCTGTACTTCGCCCAAGCCTTCCTGCAGGCTTTTACCCATTTCGTAACTTACTAATTGGCCCAAAGCCTGTTTGTTTTTACGCAGTGCTTCGCCTACCTGCCGCACCACTTCGCCACGCTTGGGTGCAGGCCATTGCCGCCATTCGGTAAAAGCTTTTTGTGCAGTGCTGACAGCAGTATCATAACTTTTTTTATCGGCACCGTTTACAGTACCAATCAATTTACCATCAACAGGGCTGAAGGAGCTGATAACTTCTCCTTTAGAAACCATCCATTTTTTACCAGTAGAAACACCGGTATTGTTTTTTTGAATTTTTAACTGGGCAAGAAATTTCATTGTGCAATCTTTAGATTGCAAATTTACGGATAGACAATGACTGTAACTGAACTTTAATACTGCTCTTTCTCGTTGGGGAAATCTTTACTCTTTACATCGGTAATATATTGCTGCACCGCTTTGGTTATTTGTTCGCTCATATTTAAATACTGCCGTAAAAAACGGGGCTTAAATTCTGTATTAATGCCCAGCATGTCGTGCATTACCAGCACCTGTCCATCGCAATGGCCACCGGCCCCAATGCCAATGGTGGGTATACTCAGGCTGTCTGTAACTTCTTTTGCTAACGCTGCCGGAATTTTTTCCAGCACAATTGCAAAGCAGCCTGCCTCCTGTAACAACAGTGCGTCTTTACGCAGCTTTGCAGCTTCTGCTTCTTCGGTGGCACGTACCACATATGTACCAAACTTGTTTATGGATTGTGGCGTTAAACCTAAGTGCCCCATTACAGGCACACCGGCGCTTACAATTTTTTTTACTGATTCTAAAACTTCTTCACCGCCTTCTAATTTTACTGTGTTGGCACCGCTTTCTTTCATAATGCGTATAGCGCTTGCAAGTGCTATATCTGAATTGCTTTGGTAGTAACCAAAAGGTATATCACACACAATTAAACTTCTTTCTCTTGCCCTAACCACACTTTGCGCATGATAAATCATTTGATCGAGTGTTATAGGCAGGGTGGTGGTGTGTCCGGCCATTACATTGCTGGCACTGTCACCTACAAGTATTACATCAATACCCGCTGCATCAAAAATTTGTGCAAAAGAAAAATCGTAAGCCGTAATCATAGAGATTTTTTCTCCGGCGGCCTTCATTTTTTGTAAAGTATTGGTAGTTACTTTTTTTACTTCTTTTAATGCAGCAGACATAATGTATTTATTATTTTATGCAATATACAAAGGCAAAGCCAACACACAATAGTAACAGGCTGGTTGTGAAATTAACCGTAAATGTCAAGCAGGCCATCAGGCAGTGTAACAAATACTTTTCGGTTTTTGTTATCTACTTTTTCAAGGCTGTCTTCATGTATGGGAATAAGAGCTTCGTTTCCTTTGTATAAAATACTGCACAGCACCTGGTGCGGTTGTTCTATTACTTCCTGTATTTCGCCAAGGTCTTCTCCATTATTAATTAAATTATAACCCAGCATTGCAATGGGGCTGCTTTTAGCGGCCAGTTTTTTAAAATCATCGGCCTGCAGCCATACCTCTTTTGGTGTAAGTTTACGGGCCGGCTCCATGTTATCAATACCTTCCAGCTTAACTATGGTTTCGTTATCGCTTCTTATTTTTGTGCTTTGTATAAAGTAAGGCAAGAAGCTGTCTTTCTTTTCTTCAACAAAAATAGCCTCCAGTCCTTTTAAGGTTGTTTTTTTACCAAGGTTGTGCTGCAGCACCAGTTCTCCTTTTAAACCAGTACTTGCTGCAAATTTGCCTATTTTAAAATATTGCTGCATAGGTCTGCAAGGTACTAACTAAGCATTATGTCGCATCAATTTAATAAGGCCTCATCTTACCTGTGTACAAAAAAATAATACGGTTTAGTTTTTTTTTTCGGTCAAAAAATTTATCTTTCAAATGCCTAAAGGTTTCTTTGTACGGGCTAATACCTCTGCTAAAGCTACTTTAACCTGCAACCTGCTATTTTCTACGAACAACAATGTTGTTCTGTACCCTTTCCCGAATACGCAACGCTTTTCCAGCAAAAAGCAAAATGGTGTGCTATATTTTTAATACAGCTAAAATTGTTATACATATGGGACAAGACAAACTTAACCGTAAAAAATTTTTTAAAAGCCTTATTGGTTTTACAAAAGAAGCTAACACAAATGA
The DNA here is from genome assembly GCA_020059395.1 of Chitinophagales bacterium. Taxonomy (GTDB): domain Bacteria; phylum Bacteroidota; class Bacteroidia; order Chitinophagales; family Chitinophagaceae; genus Ferruginibacter. The sequence continues at coordinate 7,902 of JAGVCC010000484.1, forward strand.
GCAATACGGAGTATTAACCGAAGAACCTGAAGACCCGCTATTTAAAAAGTATGCCCGTAAAAGCCTTGGCAACCGTGTATACACCACAAGAGTAGAAGTGCCAACTTTTAATAATGATAACAGCAGTGATATTTTAAACAGGGTGGGTACTGTTACCAGCGGTATTGCTCCTTATACCGGTACATGGTCGGTTTGGGAAGCAACGCACCTGCTGCGCCGCACTGGTTTTGGCATTAAAAAAGCTGATGTAGATGCAATGCTTGCTTTAACACCTGCCACTGCTGTAGATGCATTGCTTACTATTGCAGCACCCACAGTGCCATCACCAACACCTGTAAATAATTACCAAAATACACTGGCAGACAGTGGTGGTATTTTATTAGGTAACAGCTGGACAAGCAATAACCTTGCATATATAACAGGATCAAACGATGATACACTTAATTATTACCGGCAGCTTAGCCTTACCAGCTGGAACTGGGGCTTATGTATAAATGGGGAGCATACTATAAGGGAAAAAATGACTTTATTCTGGTATCATTTTATACCTGTAAATTTTGAAGATATAAGGGGCATGCATCCAAACAGTGCCACCATGTGCAATGACTATATGACCTTGCTGCGTACCAATGCGCTGGGTAATTTTAAAACATTGGTGAAGGCGATTGCTAAAACGCCTGCCATGCTGGTGTATTTAAGCAACCAGTACAGTACCGCCAGTGTGCCCAACGAAAACTTTGCAAGAGAACTGCTTGAACTGTTTACCATGGGAAAATTGCCCACACAGAATTATACGGAGGCTGATATTATTGCAGCATCAAAAGTATTTTCTGGCTGGCGAGTGCCCAGCTTTACTGCTGCTTATCCTTTTAACCCGGGCTTCAACAGCAGCTATCATAACCAATCTGCTAAAGTTTTTTCTGTAACCATAGCACCACCTTCTGGTGCAACCATTGCCAACCAAACTGGAGCTAATGGTGCCAATGAATTTGAAATTTTCTTCGATTTACTGTTTACACAACAGGCTGCTACTATTGCAAAATATATCTGCCGCAGGCTTTACCGGTTTTTTGTTTATTACGATATTGATGCTAATGTGGAGGCCAATGTTATTGTACCCCTTAGTAATGTGCTTTTAAGCAATAACTGGGATATGAACATTACAGTAAAAACACTTTTTAAAAGCGAACATTTTTTTGATGCAGTTAATAAAGGCGTAATGATTAAAAGCCCCGTAGATTATATTTCCGGTATTTTACGCACACTCAACATTAATACCACGCCTGCAGCTGGTGCCACACAGGTGGTTAACCAATACACCATCTGGAATTATTTTCAGTCTTATGCATTAAATAATCTGGAGCAGGGGCTGGGGCTGGTGCCAAATGTTTCTGGTTGGAAGGCATATTATCAAACTCCTACTTTTTATCAAAACTGGATTAATTCCAATGCAATACAACGCCGGGCATCTTTACTTACCAGTTTTATAAATGGATTTACGCAGGGCGGATTAAGTATTAAGTTTGATCCCATTGCTTATGTACAGCAATTTGCAAATACCACCATACAAGAACCTGACTTATTAATAGATGCAATAGTGCAGCAATTGTTTGCGGTTGATTTGCCTGCAGGTTTTAAAAATGACACAAAAATTCAAACATTGTTAGGTAATCAGGTAACCAACAATTACTGGACAACAGCTTGGAATAATTACACTGGTGCTCCCACAAATACATCATACAGCAATATTGTAAAAAACAGGATTAATTCAATGATGACAGCTTTTGTCCAGCTTGCTGAATTTCAATTAATGTAACAACACAAAATATTTAATTATGAATCGCAGACAATTTTTAGGCAATACAGCACTGTTTACTGCACCATTAATGCTGCAGGGTATTCCTGTTTTTGCAGGCAATGGTGTGCTGCACCCGCTGCTGCAGGCACTTGCCGCACCCACTGCAAACTGCGGCAGGGTGTTGGTAGTTATACAAATGAATGGAGGTAATGATGGATTAAATATGGTAATACCTTTAGACCGCTATACCGAATTAAATAATGCTAGGCCGGGACTTTTGATTCCTTCAAATCAGGTGTTATCGCTTACAGGCACCACTACAACGGGGCTGCACCCTTCAATGACGGGATTAAGGGATTTATTTAATAACGGAAAAGTAAATCTTGTACACGGAGTGTCATACCCAAACCCAAATTTTAGCCATTTTCAGGCACAGGATATTTGGTTTACCGGCATCAATACAGTACCATCACCCGATACCGGTTGGCTAGGCCGTCAGCTAGATATGGCATATCCGGGCTTTCCAAATGGTTATCCTAATACCAACAGCCCCGACCCACTGGCTATACAAATTGGTGGCGCTTTACCATTATCGTTACAAGGGCCCAATATAAATATGGGTTACAATGCACCCAATCCTGCATCACTCATTAGTGTGGCAACTGGTACACCAGGCCCAGCACCCGTTAGCGATTATGGTACGGAGTTAACATTTGTGCGTATGATGAAAGATCAGAGTAATGCATACACGTCACGTATTTCTGCTTCGTATGCTGCACAGGCAACAATGTCAGGTTTGTATCCTGCATCGGGTAATTCATTGGCCGACCAGCTTAAAGTTGTGGCCAGGTTAATTGGCGGTGGCTTAAACACACCAGTGTATATTGTTAACCACCCAGATAGTTTTGATACGCATGTGGATCAGGTGGTGGCAGGTGCACCAGCCACAGGCTGGCATGCTACAAGTCTTTCAAAACTATCAGTGGCTGTTACTGCATTTCAAAATGACATAACATTAATGGGTAAGGCTAATAAAGTAACTGGCATGACGTTTAGTGAATTTGGCCGCCGTGTAATTTCAAACAGCAGTACCGGTACCGATCATGGAAGTGGGGCACCGGTAATATTTTTTGGAGATTCAATTAATGGTGGTGTAACAGGTACTTCGCCGGTGCTGCCAACAACACCAACCGCAAGCACTCAGGTACCGCTGCAATACGACTTTAGGCAGTTGTACGCAACCGTTATGCAAAAATGGCTTTGTATGAGTGCGGCCGAATCGCAAACCGTTTTAAACGGCACATTTAATACAGTACCTATTTTTAATGAAGTGGTATTGCCGGTTGATGGTATTGAACTTTTTGCAAGCTGGGATGGTGAGTTTGCAAAGCTGGAATATGAAGTGTTTGAAAATGATAAGTATGATGATTTTGTTATTGAACGCAGCACTAATGGCGTTGATTTTGAAAAAATAGCTGCTGTTAATAATACTTCGCTAAACACACAGCAAAAGTATTTTTATAAAGATGCCCGTATAAACGCACCTTATATTTATTACAGAATAAAAGGTATCGAAAAGCAGGGCAGTTACCGCTATTCATCAATTGTAAAACTTAAAAACACGTACGATCAGGAACTGAGGGTGTACCCTAACCCTGTAAAAAATCATACCATTAATGTAGAGTTTTTAAACCGGGTAAATGCCAGTGTGGAGCTAACTATTTTTGGTGCCGCAGGCGAAAGATTATATTACAATCAGCTAAACCCACGTGGTAACAGGCTGCTTACTTTTAAAGTACCTGCGTTGTTTGATGTACATGCGGTGTACATACTACATGTAAGCTATAATGGCATAACCATTAACGAAAAAATTATGTTTGAGTAAATGCACATAACTATTTACATTAAAAAAAGTGCAGAAGTTAACTGCACTTTTTTATTTAAACCGATTTTTTTATGACTACTCCCACGCCAGCGCACTTGCCCCCAATATAGCCGCATCACTTTCTTTTAAGTGGCTTACCAGTATTTTTACTTTGTTTTGAAACACCTGTATCAGATTGGCTTCCATATGTTCTTTGGTGGGTTTTAAAATAAGGTCGCCTGCTTTTGTTAAACCTCCAAATAAAACTATTGCTTCGGGGCTGCTGAACATGATAGCGTTTGCTAATGCAAGGCCTAAAATTCTTCCTGTATATTCAAAAATATTTTGTGCCACCTTATCGCCCTGTATGGCGGCTTCATATACAGCTTTAGAGTCAAGTTCATCTTTAGGTACTTTTCTTAGTAAGCTTTCTTCACTTGTGTTTTCTAAAATTTCAATAGCGGTATTGCGTACACCAGTTGCAGAAGCATAACTTTCCAGCGAACCTCTTTTATTGGTGCCGGGGTGCAGACGGCCATCGGGTATTACAATGGTGTGCCCCAATTCTCCGGCAAATCCATCATGCCCATAAATTAACTGACCGTTGGCAACAATACCACTGCCCACGCCAGTACCAAGGGTAATCATAATAAAATCTTTCATGCCTTTGGCTGCACCATACATCATTTCACCAATGGCGGCAGCATTAGCATCGTTGGTTAATGTAACCGGAAGTTTAAATTTTGCT
>JAGVCC010000192.1 GCA_020059395.1 Chitinophagales bacterium
AGTGTGCATTTTCATTGCAGCTATATCTTCTACCGAAAAATAATTTATAGCTTCTATTTTAGTAAATGGATTAATTAATGTGGCAGGCTCATTTACAAAATCACATTTAATATTATTGATGTAACAAAACAGCATTCTGCTGTTACTGTTAATAAACTGGAATTTTAGTGAGGGGGTGCTTGATAAAACAATCTCTGCTTCTCTGATATTAAATGTTTCCGGAGAAAAAAAATCTAAATCAATAGATTGTCGGTGGCCAATCTGTAATGCTAACGAGGTGCCGCCAGCCAAAGCAAACTTTGTGCTCAAAATTTCTAATGAACTTAATTTTTGTAAAAGCTCATATGTTTCTGCATTAACTGTGGTAAGATGCAACATGCAGTTCTTTTATATTAATTTTGAAAAAATGGCTGCAAAAATTTATTGTTTTTTTATCCAGTATTTTACTCGATTTTATTGCAGCCGTAATTTCAGTATTACTGTACAGTTTAAGCAGTAAATAAAAATCGGTTAAAAACCCACGGCTAAGTACACGTTCAATAATATAGTTTTTGTGCTGCTGCAAGTCGATGGTTTCTACGGGGGCATCCCAAAAAAGATATTTCGAAAACGGGAACAGCCCTGTATTAATTTTACTATCTAAAACTTGTGTATTTATAAAATCAAAATAGGTGTTCATTGGTATTAATTGTGCTAAAATTATGTATTAATTTTCAAATGGCTATCTTTGCACCTCACACCTGTTGAAATAACAGCAAAAACACTCCAGCATGAGCCAAGCCCCCTTTCAAAAATTTGTAGCCAAGAAAAAAAACAGCGTAGTTAAAGAAGAATTCCGTCAGGAAAAAAAGAAAGCAATTAAAGAACGCCGGGATTATTTTGAGAAAAAGAAAAAGGAAGAGTACGAACTGCGTATGCAAAAACGTGGACAGGCTGTAAAGCCACCAACAGGCAAAAATTCCATAACAGGTAACAAACAAGAAGCTGGTGCTAAGGCAAAAGAAACCACCAACCCCAAGCCGCAAAATGTAAGCAAACCTGTAACAGAGGCAATGCCTTTAAATAAATACATTGCACATTGCGGTATTTGCAGCAGGAGAGATGCCGTTGCATTAATTACAAACGAAAAAGTGACCGTAAATAAAACTGTTATTACGGAGCCAGGTTTTAAAGTAAGTAATGCAGATGAAATTATTTACAACAACAAGAAAGTGTTTGTTACCAAAAATCTGGTGTACATTTTATTAAATAAACCTAAAGATTACATAACCACCAGCGACGACCCACAGGGAAGAAAAACAGTAGTGCAGTTAATTGCAACAGCTACTACGGAAAGGGTTTATCCCATTGGCCGGTTAGACAGAAACACATCCGGAGTATTATTAATGACCAACGATGGTGAGCTTACTCAAAAACTATCTCACCCCAGTTACGAGATTACAAAAATTTACGAAGCTAAATTAGACAAGCCTTTAACCAAGGCTGATTTTGATAAAATATTAAAAGGGCTTAAACTGGAAGATGGTGAAATTAAAGTTGACAGTTTAGCTTACGCAGACAGCAAAGACAAATCTATTATTGGCATTGAACTGCACAGTGGCCGTAACCGTATTGTGCGCCGCATATTTGAATTTTTGGGCTACGATGTAAAAGCACTGGACAGAGTGGTGTTTGCAAACCTTACCAAAAAAAATGTAGAGCGTGGCCGCTGGCGCTACCTTAGCGAAAAAGAAATCCGTCTTCTTAAGTACATGAATGCTTCAAAGAAAAAAGCAAAAAGTGAGTAAGACTGCAATAGACATTATTTTTGAAACTGAAGATTTTGTTGTGGTAAATAAACCAGCCGGCTTATTGTCTATCCCCGACAGGATGCAGAGTGCGGTTTCGTTAAAAGATATGCTGATAGAAAAGTACGGGCAAATATTTACTGTACACCGTATTGACAGAGATACCAGCGGTATTATCATTTTTGCAAAAAACGAATCCACTCATAAATATTTATCAAAAGCATTTGAAGAGCGAACGGTAGAAAAAGATTACCGGGGCATTGTGCTGGGTATACCTCCGGCCTCCGGCACTGTGGATGCCCCCATTAGCGAACACCCGGTGCAAAAGGGTTTAATGGTGGTACACCGCAATGGCAAACCTGCGGTTACTGATTATACATTAATAGAAGCGTATAAAAGTTTTTCGCTGGTGGAGTTTCGCATACACACCGGCCGTACGCATCAAATACGTGTGCATTGCAAAAACATAGGCCATCCTCTTGCCTGTGATGAATTATATGGCGATGGTAAACCTGTTTTACTTTCTGCTATAAAAAAGAAATTTAAGCTGAGTAAAAGTGAAGAAGAAGAACGGCCCATTGTAAGCCGCCTTGCTTTACATGCTTACCGTTTAAAATTTACAGATGCAAAAGGAGCGGTGCATGAATGTACTGCCGAACTTCCAAAAGATATGAGGGCATTGTTACAACAGCTTAAAAAGTTATCGTAATCCTTTTTTTAATCCGTTTACATCTGTGTAATCGTCCGACGCCAAAGGCTATGGCCGACGGAGTCAGTGGCAAATAAAAAAGCCGCTCATTGATGAACGGCTTAACAAAAAAACTAAGAACCCCCTTAGTCAATATTTGGCTGCGGTGTATAACGCAGGTATGGTTTTACAATATCTATTCCTTTCGGAAATTTTTTAACAGCATCTTCGGTGCTTACTGCCGGTACCACAATTACTTTTTCACCTTCTTTCCAGTTTGCAGGCGTAGCCACGCTGTAGTTTGCAGTAAGTTGTAATGAATCCAGCACACGCAGTACTTCTACAAAATTTCTGCCGGTGCTTGCAGGGTAAGTAATAATTAATTTTACTGCTTTATCTGGCCCAATAATTACCAATGAGCGTACCGTTGCAGTGGCAGAAGCATTGGGATGAATGAAATCATATAATCCGGAAACTTTCCTGTCATCATCAGCCACAATAGGAAAATCAACGGTGCAGTTTTGTGTTTCGTTAATATCACCAATCCAGCCAAGGTGTTTAT
>JAGVCC010000408.1 GCA_020059395.1 Chitinophagales bacterium
ATATCGGCGGCATATTTTTTCTGCCACATTGTATTGTAACAAAAGTTACGGTAAGCAGCAGCTTTTAAAAGTAATTTTGGCAAAAAAATTATGGCAATAGCAATGTTAACAGCGCAGGAGTTTAAAGAAAAAATTTTTAATTATGTCACAAAAAAAGATTGGAAATACAACGGTGATCTGCCACTAATTATTGATTTTTATGCGGATTGGTGTGGCCCCTGTAAAATGGTGGCTCCAATTTTAGAAGAACTTTCGAAAGAGTATGAAGGAAAGCTCATTGTTTATAAAGTAGATACTGAAGTTGAGCAGGAGCTGTCGGCAGTGTTTGGTATACAAAGTATACCCACAATGCTTTTTATACCTGTAAATGCACAGCCAATACTTCAGCCCGGTGCATTGCCAAAAAATGCTTTTAAACAAATAATAGAAACACATCTTATTGTAAATGCTGCTGTGTAATTTTTTAATGTATATAGTCGGTTTCATTTTAAACCATATAAGCCGGTTCATAATTGTATACTTTATAGGCAACAATTTTTCTTACACACGCTACTAAAATAAATTAAACCGGTATGAAGGACGCAGCAGCTTTGCATAAACTTTTTCCTGATTTGGAGGCAGCACTTTATGAGGAAATAATGGAGTATGGCGAAGTAAAGGAGGTGCCTGGGGGCAGTGCAATGTTAAAAATTGGGCAAACCATCCGTTCGACGATGCTGGTGCTTGATGGCGTTATAAAACTATATCAGGAAGATGATGAAGGCAACGAGTTTTTTATATACCATATTCATCCGGGCCAGGCATGCGCTGTATCAATGGTATGTACCTACCAGCAGGAAAAAAGCCAGGTTGCTGCCAAAGCTATAACTGACGTAACAGTGTTAACCGTGCCGCTGCAGTATATGGAAAAATGGTTGAGCCAGTATAAAAGCTGGCACTACTTTGTTATAAAAACTTACCGTGCCCGTTACGAAGAGCTGCTGCGTACCATTAATGAAATTGCATTTAAAAATATGGATGAAAGACTGGAGTTTTATTTGAAAGGCCAGGTAAAACAATTTGGCAGTAAGGTAAAACTTAGCCATCAGGATATTGCAACAGACCTCAATTCATCCCGTGAAGTAATAAGCAGACTAATGAAAAAAATGGAAAAGAACGGGTGGATTATTATTAACAGAAATTCGTTTGAGTGGATTAGAGACTAAGTTTTCTTTATCAATATTTTTATTGTGTATTTATATACTGCATGAGTTTTTTATAAGTAACCTAAATCACAAATAAAAGTCTTTATGGAAGGCATCTTTGCAAACTAAAATAATAAAGCATGGAAATTGTGGGATTTATAGCATCATTACTTATTGGTATTTCGCTGGGCCTTATTGGTGGTGGAGGTTCTATTCTTACAGTTCCTGTTTTAGTATATCTTTTCGGCGTACACCCTGTGGCGGCAACTGCTTATTCTTTGTTTATTGTTGGTGCAACAAGTTTGGCAGGCAGTTATCCCAAATATAAAGCAGGCGAAATAAATCTGAAAACAGCGCTCATTTTTGGTATTCCATCTATTGCAGCAGTATATGCAACAAGGGCCTTTATTGTGCCAGCCATTCCTGTATATATATTTTCAGTTGGAAATTTTGTAATAACAAAACCGCTTTTAATGATGCTGTTGTTTGCAGTACTTATGGTATTTGCATCAGTATCTATGATAAGAGATAAAAAGAAAACTGCGGTTGAAGATGCAGCAGAACAAAAGTTTAATTATCCGCTTATTTTAATTGAAGGTGCTGTTGTGGGTATACTTACTGGTTTAGTTGGTGCAGGCGGCGGATTTTTAATTATTCCGGCACTGGTGCTTTTGAGTAAATTACCTATGAAGCAGGCCGTTGGTACTTCGCTGCTTATAATTGCAGCAAAGTCTTTAATTGGTTTTACCGGAGATTTAGGAAAAACAGCAATGAACTGGACACTGTTGTTATCAGTTACCGCACTTGCAGTGGCAGGAATATTTATTGGTAATATACTTAGTAAAAAAATATCAGCAAACAGTTTAAAAAAGGGTTTTGGGTGGTTTGTGCTGGTAATGGGTATTTACATCATTATTAAAGAACTGTTTTTTTCAGCAGGGGTTGGGCACTGATAAGTGTAAACGCTGTGTGACTTTTGTCATTGTACGATAAAAAAACTAAACGGAAATTTGCACTAATATTATAATATCTATAAAAAGAAAATGAGTTATGAAAATAGAACAAATTTATACAGGCTGTCTTGCACAGGGGGCTTATTACATTGAGAGTAATGGAGAGGCAGTTATTGTTGATCCGCTTCGTGAAGTGGAGCCTTATATACAAAAGGCCGAAAGAAGTAACGCTAAAATAAAGTATGTACTGGAAACTCACTTTCATGCCGATTTTGTAAGCGGGCATCTTGATTTATCGAATAAAACCGGAGCGCCTGTTGTGTACGGACCAAATGCACAACCGGCATTTGATTTTTATGCTGCAAAAGATGGAGAGGAATTAAAAGTGGGCAAAGTAACAATAAAAGTGCTGCATACGCCTGGCCACACCATGGAAAGTACCTGCTATTTGTTAACAGATGAAAACGGAAAGGATGTAGGTTTGTTTAGCGGAGATACGCTTTTTATTGGAGATGTGGGCCGACCCGATCTGGCGCAAAAAGTAAAGGCGGATTTAACGCAGGATAAATTAGCCGGGCATTTGTTTGATTCGTTGCGTAATAAAATAATGCCTCTGGCTGATGATATTATCGTGTACCCTGCACATGGCGCCGGGAGTGCCTGCGGTAAAAATATGAGTAAAGAAACTACTGATACATTGGGGCATCAAAAAGAAACTAATTATGCCCTGCGTGCCAATATGACTAAAGAAGAATTTATTAAGGAAGTAACCACCGGACTTGTAGCACCACCTGCCTATTTTCCTTTAAATGTAATGCTGAATATACAGGGATATGAAAGCATTGATAAAGTACTGGAAAGAGGATTGCATGCCATGAGTGCCGATGCTTTTGAAACTGCAGCAAATGAAACAGGGGCCCTAATGCTGGATGTAAGGGATGCGCAGGTTTTTGCAAATGGCTTTATACCAAATTCTGTCAGTATTGGGTTAAATGGTTCTTTTGCACCGTGGGTAGGCGCCATGATACCTGATATAAAACAGGAAATATTACTTATTTGCGAACCCGGTACTGAAGAGGAAGTAATAACGAGACTGAGCCGTGTAGGTTATGATTATGTAATTGGCTTTTTACAAGGTGGTATTGCTGCATGGAAAAATGCAGGTAAAGAAACAGACACTATTTCAAGCATAAGTGTTGATGAACTGGCAGCACGGCAGGCCGCAGACCCCGCCATCAATATTCTGGATGTAAGAAAGAAAAGTGAATACCTGAGCGAACATATTCTTGATGCAGCAAACGCTCCGCTTGATTTTATTAACGATTCTATGGCACAAATTGATAAAGACAAAACCTATTATATTCATTGCGCAGGCGGCTATCGGTCTATGATTTTTACTTCTGCACTTAGGGCAAGAGGTTTTAATAATCTTGTAGATGTGCAAGGTGGTTTTAAAGCAATTAAAGAAAGCGGCAAATTCAAAGTAAGTGATTATGTGTGCCCATCAACACTGTTGTAAATTTTAAAAAAATCGGGCATAAAGGTTATTGGTTATAAATGGGAATGGCTTTAGGCCTTCCCTTTTATAAAAGTTGCTTGCACAAATACGCAACAGTGGCCCTGCAATAATATTTTAAACAGTAAAAAAAAATGACTTTAAAAGAAATAGTTAAAAACACTGCCACCAAATTTGTGGATGTACGCACAGTAGCAGAATTTAATACCGGCCACATAAGCGGTGCTGTAAATAT
>JAGVCC010000291.1 GCA_020059395.1 Chitinophagales bacterium
ATCTACCATTGTTTTTACATAACTTAAGCCAAGGCCAAAACCTTTTACATTATGTATATTACCGGTATGTGCCCGGTAAAATTTTTCAAAAATGCGGTTTACCGTTTCCTTATTCATGCCAATACCGTTGTCTTCAATTTTTATGCGCAGGTTATTTCCGGTGTTGCTGGTGGTTAGCTTTATATTGAGTGCTTCTTTTGAGTATTTAACAGCATTGTCCAGCAGATTGTTTATCAGGTTGGTAAAATGAACTTCATCTGCAAGCACCAAATCTTTATCTGCATTCAGCTGTACTTCCAGTGTGCCCCCTTTTTCTTCCACCTGCAGTGTAATATTGTTTAGTGCAGTAGTTATCATATCATGCGCAGGCAGTTTTTTCAGATTTAGCTGCACTTCTTGTTTATCAAGCAGTGCAGCCTGTAAAATTGTTTCCACTTGCTTGTTCATGCGTTTGTTTTCTTCCTTGATAATATTGGTAAAGTATTGCGCTTTTTCAGGGTTTTGCTTTACTTTATCGTTCTTCAATGCATCTACTGCAAGCGAAATAGTTGCCAGCGGTGTTTTAAACTCATGCGTCATGTTATTGATAAAATCTGATTTTATTTCGCTGAGTTTTTTTTGTTTTAGCAACGACCGCAGTGTTATAAAAAATGCCGCAATGATTATTATTGTAAATAATAACGAGCCTGCAATAAACCACAACATTTCTTTCCATACCTGTTTGGTTTGGTTGGGTACAATCACATTCAGCAACTCTTCATTCACTAAATTTTCTGCATCGCTGGCTCCGGGTGGTACCAATGGGTAAATATGCTGATTGTATTTGGCAGAGTCCTGGTAGTAATTGTAAAAATTATCACTCAGTAATTGTTTGCCTGCAATAGAGTTTTCTATCACCGCAAATTCAAAAGAATAGTTTTTCAGATTTTGCCGGTTAAATTCACCCCTTATAATTTCCGCTATTTCTTCTTTTGAAAAACGCTGCAAAACAGACAGGCGATAACGCTGCAAACGACTTTCTCCGGGAAACAATACTTCGTTTCTTTGCGGCAGCGGAATTATGGTACTGCTTTCTGCAGTTAATCTGTTGCCAATATTATTAATGGCCTGATAAATATTGTTTGTAACCTGTTTATTTTTTGCTTCTCTTTCTCCATCAATCCACAGCAATTGAAAAAATATGAGTCCCAACAGCGATAATGTAATGAGTATAGTAATAACAGGCAGCGTTTTCTTCATACTACAAAAATAAAGTGTGTAACTGCCGTAAAATAGGGCAAAAAAGCCAAAACATAATTTTAACGCAGGTTTAAGGGTTGGGCTAAGTAAAAAAAGTAGCGGTAATTGCTTGTTTTACACTTTTTAAATATTACTTTAGAAATATGATTACCCCAGCCCCAGGTATATTATTGATAGCAGATCCTTTTTTAAAAGACCCCCATTTTTTAAGAACGGTGGTGCTGCTGTGCGACCACCAGCAGGAAGGCAGTTTTGGCTTTGTGCTGAATAAAAAAACAGAAAACACCATTGAAGAATTAATTACTGGTTTGCAAGGCTGTACGCTGCCTGTATACTATGGCGGACCGGTGCAAACAGATACAATACATTTTGTGCACCAATACCCCGATTTAATTGACGATGCTTATAAAATAAGTGATGACATTTACTGGGGCGGAAATTTTGAAACGGTTAAAGCCCTTATTAATAACAAGCAGATAAACACCAGCCGCATAAAATTTTTTATTGGTTACAGCGGCTGGGGTGTTGGTCAGTTACATAACGAAATAGATGAAAAAAGCTGGCTTACTGTTTTTTGTACAAAAAAACTGGTGTTTAATACAATGCCAGATGATGTATGGAAAGGCAGCCTGCAACAACTGGGTGGCAAATATGAACAGCTTATTAATTACCCCGTTGACCCACAATTAAACTGATATTTATATCCTGATAAAACTACTGCTTGCTATACTCTTTTATAAAAATATTTGCCCGCCTTGCTATTCATTTTTATTGCAGAGATATTACTGTTAATAAAAAAGAAATATTACAGCATAATGGACCCTTACTGCTGGCAGCTAACCACCCCAACTCTTTTCTGGATGCCATTATTTTATGTACGCTTTTTAATAAACCCGTTTATTCACTTGCAAGGGGCGACGCTTTTAAAAATAAATTTGCCGCCAAACTACTGTACAAATTAAAATTGCTGCCTGTGTACCGTGTAAGCGAGGGCGTGGAAAACTTAGAAGAAAATTATAAAACCTTTGATGCCTGCAAAGAAATTTTTAAACAAAACGGCATTGTACTCATTTTTAGTGAGGGCAGGTGCGTTAACGAATGGCACCTGCGCCCTTTAAAAAAAGGTACTGCCCGCCTTGCCATCAGCAGCTGGAATGATGGTATTGATTTAAAAATTATACCTGTTGGCATTAACTACAGTTCGTTTAAACGCTTTGGCAAAAATGTAAAGTTGTTTTTTGGCACCCATATTATGCAACAGAATATTACTGCAACTGGCAGCCATGGGCAGGCTATAAAAATTTTAAATGATAACCTTACGCAGCAGCTAACGCCTTTTGTTTTTGAAATTGCAGCTTCAAACAAGCAACAACTAAAGCAGCACTTTTACATTAACCAGCCTGCTATAAAAAAGATGCTGCTTTTTTTACCTGCCGTTGCTGGTTTTATTATACATGCGCCGCTTTACTATTTGCAGCGCTGTGTTTTTACTGTATGGAAGCTGGATAAGGAACACTATGACAGCGTTATGGCGGGCCTCGGGCTGCTGCTGTACCCTTTTTTTTTATTAACCGTTTCTTTTTTTACATTTTTAATTACAGCAAGTTGGTACAGTTGGATTTTGTTGTTGTTATTACCGTTTACAGCGTGGGCCTGCATCCAGTTAAAAAAACAGCTTGATTAAAGGGAAATATTTCTATTGTATTTCCGTTTAAATTTTTAATAATGTTTTTTATGTATAAAATTTTACTGCCTTTTTTAGCTTTTGCAGTTTGCAGTTGCAGTAAAAGCAAAACTACCAGCGTTTTAAAAAGTACTCCTGCAGCTGCATTAAGTAAAGGAATAAACCTGAGTAATTGGTTTAACGATTATAGTACACCCTCGCAATATGGCAGCAGATTTCCTCAAACAACTTTACAACTAATAAAACAAAAAGGCTTTACGTATGTACGCTTACCCGTTGGAAGCAGTATCTTATTTAATACTACAAACCCTTCAGTTTTAAACGCCACAAATTTAGCTGCGGTTGATAACGCTGTTAAAAATTGTATTGATGCCGGCCTGGCTGTTACACTGAATTTACACCCTTGGCAAAATGATACCGATAGCCTACTGGCAGCATCACCTGCTTTTCAAGATAAAATTGCATTATACTGGAAAACACTGTCCGCATATTTTAAAAAATATGATACTGGAAAAATTTACTTTGAAGTATTGAACGAACCGCATGCAAGTGCCGCAGGGCTTACTACACAGGATTTTAGCTGGTGGCAACCGGTACAGGGCAAATTAATTGACGCCATAAGGCAAGGCGCACCAGAGCATACTATTATTGCAGGTGGCGAGGGATGGAACAGTATAGAGGGTTTAAAAAAACTGCAACCTTATCCGTACAAAAACATCATTTATAACTTTCATTTTTACGACCCATTTCTTTTTACGCATCAGGGCGCTTCATGGGCTGGCTGGCTTCCCGCTGTATTGGCTAGCAATGTGCCATATCCTTCCAGTCCGCAGGCAACTGCCCCATTAGAAACTGCCGCCACCAATACAGAACTAAAAAATGCATTAAACTGGTATGGTAACCAGCGCTACAATACAGACTCGCTGGACAAATGGATTAAAGCGGCAGCTGACTGGGCAAAAACAAATAACGTTACAATTATCGCCAACGAATTTGGCAGCTATATTCCTAGTGCACCCCGGCAAAGCCGCCTTACTTATTTAAAAGATGTGCGGACGGTTTTTGAAAAATATAATATTGGCTGGGCAATGTGGGAATGTGATGAAGGTTTTGGATGGATCAACTATCCGTCAGGTAATAGAAACAACCCCGCTGCAGATACAGAGGTATTACAGGCATTAGGTTTGTAAATCTTTTGTAAACAGCACAAAAAAAGCCCCTGCAATTACAGGGGCTGCATAAAATATTTTGTGCTGATTACACTTCCTCTGCGCCTTCTACCAGTACGGTAACTCTATTATTAAGCACTTCTACAAAACCGCTTTTAATTTTGTATGAAGCAGCTGCATTTTTGTCTTTTAAAATTTTCAGTTTGCCGTCTTTTAACGCACTTACCATGGGCGCATGTTTGTCTAATAATTCAAACAAACCGCTTATGCCGGGTAATTGCACCCCGTACACATCGCCGCTGAAAATTTTAGATTCTGGTGTTAATATTTCAAGAGTCATTTTGTTGCTTTTAAATCTTTATGCCTGCGCCTGCGCCATCAATTTTTTACCTTTTTCAATAGCATCTTCTAATGATCCCACCAGATTAAATGCTGCTTCTGGGTATTCATCCACTTCGCCATCCATAATAGCGTTAAAACCACGAATGGTATCTTCAATTGGCACTAGCACACCTTTTAAACCGGTAAACTGTTCTGCCACAAAAAATGGCTGGCTAAGGAAACGCTGTACTTTACGGGCACGGCTTACTACCAGTTTATCTTCATCGCTCAGTTCATCCAAACCAAGTATGGCAATAATATCCTGTAACTCTTTATAACGTTGTAAAATTAATTTTACACGGTTGGCAGTATTGTAATGCTCATCGCCCACAATGGCTGGTGTTAAAATCCGTGAAGTAGAATCCAAAGGATCAACCGCAGGATAAATACCCAAATCCGCAATTTTACGGCTTAAAACCGTAGTGGCATCTAAGTGAGCAAATGTGGTAGCAGGAGCCGGATCGGTTAAATCATCGGCAGGTACATATACCGCCTGTACAGAAGTAATAGAGCCGTTTTTAGTTGAAGTAATACGTTCCTGCATCAAGCCCATTTCTGTAGCTAGTGTTGGTTGGTAACCCACGGCAGAAGGCATACGGCCTAATAACGCCGATACCTCAGAACCTGCTTGTGTAAAACGGAAAATATTATCTACAAAGAACAGAATGTCTTTACCCTGACCTGTGCCTTCCCCATCACGGAAATATTCCGCAACAGTTAAACCGCTTAATGCCACACGGGCACGGGCACCTGGGGGTTCGTTCATTTGTCCAAACACAAATGTTGCTTTACTTTCTTTAAGGCCTTCTACATCTACAGTGCTTAAATCCCAGCCGCCTTCTTCCATGCTGTGCTTAAATTTATCTCCATAGTTCATAATACCTGCTTCAATCATCTCTCTCATCAAATCGTTTCCTTCACGTGTACGCTCACCCACACCTGCAAATACTGATAAGCCGCTGTATGCTTTTGCAATATTGTTAATCAACTCCTGAATTAATACAGTTTTACCCACACCGGCACCACCAAACAAACCAATTTTACCACCTTTTGCATATGGCTCAATCAGGTCAATTACTTTAATACCTGTAAACAGTATTTCACTAGCCGTACTCAGGTTTTCAAATAATGGTGGTTTATTGTGAATGGGGCGACCACCGACTTTGCTCACTTGTGGTAAGCCATCAATAGCATCGCCAGTTACATTAAATAAGCGGCCTTTAATACCTTCTCCAACTGGCATGGCAATGGCAATACCCGTATCTGTAACAACAGTACCCCTTACTAAACCTTCGGTACCGTCCATGGCAATGGTACGTACGCTGTCTTCGCCCAAATGCTGCTGTACTTCCAGCACCAGCGTGTCACCGTTTTCACGTTTTAACTCAAGTGCATTTAAAATTTCAGGAAGTTTGCTGCCGCTGTCAAACTGAACGTCGACAACTGCACCGATAACCGATTTAATTTTACCTGTATTGGCCATAAAATTTGTGCCCCCATCCCCTGCGGGGGGTTTAAAACCTTTTATGATTGAAGCAGCCAGGGGATTTAGCTGCTCTTCTTTTTAGAGCCGCAAAGGTAAGGATTGAAGGCATAAAAGCCAAAGCGTAAAATGGGTTTTTCGGAGTGTTTTAAAGTATTTTGATAAATGGCACGTACACAAAAAAAAACGGAAAGAGCTGACAGGCCTGCTATATAGAGCCTTGAGGGTTGATTTTAAAACAGCCAAAGCAGGAATTAAAGCGGTTTTATATATTAAATACTAGCTTGAATGCCGTATTTGCTTAATTTATGTCAGCAATTTTAAACAATGCTGTAAACTATCTTTCCAGTTTGGAATGCTAATGCCGAATGTTTGCTTAATAAGCATAGTGTCTAGCACAGAATAATGTGGCCGCTTGGCAGGTGTTGGGTATTGAGAGGATGGAATGGCATTCACCTCACATGGACTTTCGGTTAATTCTTTTATGGCCACCGCAAACTGATGCCAGTTTATTACACCAGCATTACAATAATTATAAATACCGCCGCTGTTTTTTTCTGCTGCCGTTTCTATTATTTGCATAACAGCCGTTGCCAAATCTGCAGCATAGGTTGGGCACCCAAATTGATCGTTAACCACATTAATGATTTTTCTTTCTTTCATTAACCGCAACATGGTTTTTACAAAATTATTACCAAACTGAGAGTACACCCACGATGTACGGATAATTATTGCAGCTGAATTATTTTGCATCACCAGCTCTTCTCCTTTTAATTTACTTAGCCCATAAGTATTTACCGGGTCAACGGTGTCGGTTTCAATATACGGTTGTGTACCATTTCCGTTAAAAACATAATCGGTGGAAAAATGTATGCATATTGCATTATTTTGTTTACAGGCCAAAGCAAGGTTACCAGCTGCGGAGGCATTTATTAAAAATGCTTTTTCGCTTTCAGTCTCAGCTTTATCAACCGCTGTATAAGCAGCACAATTAATGCAGCAGTGTATGTTATTGTTTTTAATAAAAGCATTTACTGCATCAAAATCATCAATGGGCAAATCTTCTTTAGCAACAAAGTAAAAATTGTATTGGGTAAATTTTGCCGCATGTAAACAAAACTCTTTACCCAATTGGCCGCCAGCACCGGTAACTAGTATGTTTTTAATACCTGCCATTTTTAAAAAATAAAATTATGTGCGGCCTCATGTATACCGGGGTATAAAGTATCTTTTTCAGAAACAATGGCTTTATCTCCTGGTATTTTCCAGTCAATATTTAATGAAGGGTCTTTGTAAAAAATACCACCCTCAGCAGTTTTATTGTAAAAGGTATCACATTTATAAAAAACCTCTGCTGTTTCGCTTATTACAGAATAACCGTGTGCAAAACCTTTGGGTATAAGTAATTGCATTTTATTTTCTGATGAAAGTTCTAATGTAAATACTTTTGCATAAGTGGGCGACCCTTTTCTAATATCAACCACTACATCTAAAATAGTACCCTGCAGCACCCTTATCAATTTTGTTTGCGCATACGGATTTAACTGATAATGCAGCCCACGTATAACTCCGTAAGAAGAACGGGCCTGATTATCCTGTACAAAATTTACAGTGATGTCTTCAGCAGCAAAAACATTTGCATTATAACTTTCAAAAAAATAGCCACGGCTGTCGCCAAAAACCGCAGGTTCGTAAATAAGAAGACCAGGAAAATCTGTTGTAGTAAATGGCATCCGTTATATTATTTTACAAAGCGGCGGCAATTTAAGTATAAAATGCTTAGCTGTATAGTTTACGGAAGTATTCTATTGTTTCGGTTAACCCATCTTCAAATTTTTTTGTGGGCTGGTAACCTAATAAATTTTTAGCTAAAGAAATATCTGCCAGCGAATCTCTGATGTCTCCGGCCCTTGGCTCACGGTAAGTGGCGGCAAAACTACTGTTCAATTGTGTTTGGCAGGCTTTGTACAATTGATTTACGGTAAAGCGCTCGCCTACTGCAACATTATATACCTGTTTAAATGCTGCTTCGTTTTGGGTAAGCATTCCTTTTACATTTACCTGCACTGCGTTTTCAACAAAAGTAAAATCTCTTGTCTGGTCTCCATCACCGTTAATATAAACAGGTGTTTGTTTTAAAATACCTTTCACAAATAGAGGTATAACAGCTGCATATGGCCCGTCGGGATCTTGCCGTGGGCCAAAAATGTTAAAGTAACGAAAGCCCATTAGTTTTATGCCATACACATCGGCAAAAACCTGAGCATACAATTCATTTGTTTTTTTGGTAGCTGCATAAGGAGATAAACAGTTACCTATTTTGTCTTCCTTCTTAGGCAATGTTTGTTCATCACCATAAACAGAAGAGGATGAGGCGTAAACAAATGTTTTCACTTTTGCATCAACAGCAGCTTTAAGCATGTTGGCAAAACCACCAACATTCACCTCGGTAAAGTATAATGGTTCTTTAATACTTCTTGGCACAGAGCCAAGCGCTGCCTGATGACTTACATAATCTATACCGTCGCAGGCTTGGGCGCATATTTCCGGATTACGGATATCTCCTTCCAAAAATTCAAACGCCGGGTATTGTTTTAGTATTTCAATATTACTTTTGAAACCGTTAACCATATTATCCAGCACACGTACTTTTTTGGCGCCATTCTTTAACAGGTATTCTGATATATGCCCACCAATAAAACCAGCGCCGCCGGTTACTAAAAAAGAAGCCCCTCCTATCCTCCCCAGAGGGGAGGGACTATTATGTTGTATGATATTTGTATTCAAAATAAAAAATTGATTTAAGAAAAATATTTCTTATTATTTTGTCCGCTACGATAATCTCTTCCCTCCGGGATTCTCTGATAAGAGAACGAACGTAGTTCAAGGATGGGGTTCTTACAAACTCCAGTAAACCCTGCTGTTAATTTTACTTCTGTAAATACCTTTTAAATCAGCAACCATTGCTTTTTCTTTTGTAATGGAGGCAAAATAGGCATCGTCTAATTTTCTATACTCGTTATGAGGCACTGTTACTATTACAGCATCATAATCAGTTGCAGTATTTGCAGCAAGCTCAAAACCGTATTCATGCTTTAGTTCATCGCTTTCTGCATGAGGGTCAGTAACATCCACATTCAACGAAAAAGATTTTAATTCTTTCACCACATCAGCCACTTTACTGTTGCGGATGTCACTAACATTTTCTTTAAACGTAGCCCCCATTACCAGCACTTTGGCATTTTTAACATTGCCGCTGTTTTGAATAATATGCTGTAATACTTTTTTGGCTACGTAATTTGCCATACCATCGTTTATAACACGGCCTGCTAAAATAACCTGACTGTCATAACCCAGCTCTTTAGATTTGTAAGTAAGATAGTAAGGATCAACACCAATACAATGCCCGCCAACAAGGCCCGGCTGAAACTTCAAAAAATTCCATTTGGTTCCTGCTGCTTCCAGCACTTCGTAGGTATTAATATTCATTTTATCGAAAATAATAGAGAGTTCGTTCATCAAAGCAATATTCAAGTCACGCTGCGTATTCTCAATAATTTTTGCTGCTTCTGCTACTTTAATTGTTGATGCTTTGTGCACACCGGCGGTTACAACCAGTTCATACACTTTTGCAATTACCTCAAGGCTTTCTGCATCGCAGCCGCTAACTACTTTAATAATCTTTGCCAGCGTATGCTCTTTATCTCCGGGGTTAATCCTTTCTGGTGAGTAGCCTAATTTAAAATCGGTAATATTATTTAAGCCGCTTAATTTTTCTATAATTGGCAAACAATCTTCTTCGGTGCAACCGGGATAAACAGTACTTTCATACACCACGTAATCTCCTTTTTTAACCACTTTACCAATTGTTTCGCTGGCACGTTGCACAGGAACTAAATCCGGCACATTGTGCTCATCAACCGGTGTGGGTACCGCCACAATGAAAAAATTGGCCTGGCGCAATACATCCAGCTCATTGGTAAATTCGATGTCGCAATTATCAAATGCGCTGCTTTCCAGTTCCTGGCTGGGGTCAATTTTATTACGCATCATTTCTACCCGCTTTGCATTAATATCAAAGCCAATAACTTTAATTTTTTTTGCAAACTCCAGCGCAATGGGCAAACCTACATAACCAAGACCTATTACTGCCAGTTTCTTTTCTTTATTGAGTAAACTTTGATACATCTACTTTATTATTGATTATTAATTATTAATTATTGATTATTTTCTACTTTCAAATTCTTTAGGCAGCTTATGCAATTCTTCTTTGGGAAGATTTTTAAAATACTCATAAGTAATTTTCAATCCCTCTGCCCGGCTTACTTTTGGCTGCCAGTTTAAAATTGCTTTTGCTTTCGTTATATCGGGCTGTCGTTGTTTGGGATCATCCTTTGGCAATTCTTTATAAACTATTTTTTGCGCTGTGCCGGTAAGCTTTATTATTTCTTCTGCAAAATCTTTTAAGGAAATTTCATCGGGATTGCCAACATTAACTGGTTGTGCATAATCACTAAGCAATAGCCGGTAAATACCTTCAATCAAATCATCAACATAACAAAAACTCCTTGTCTGGCTGCCATCTCCAAACACGGTTAAATCTTCGCCACGTAATGCCTGGCCAATAAATGCTGGTAATGCTCTTCCGTCATTAAGCCTCATGCGTGGGCCGTAAGTATTAAATATGCGTATTATTCTTGTCTCCACTCCATGAAAAGTATGATAAGCCATTGTCATTGCTTCCTGAAAACGCTTGGCTTCATCATATACACCACGTGGCCCTACAGGGTTTACATTACCCCAGTATTCTTCATTTTGCGGATGCACCAATGGATCGCCATATACTTCGCTGGTACTGGCAACTAATATTCTTGCTTTTTTTGCTAATGCTAAGCCCAAACAATTGTGTGTACCCAACGAACCTACTTTTAATGTTTGAATAGGAATTTTTAAATAGTCAATAGGACTGGCGGGTGATGCAAAATGTAAAATATAATCTAAAGGGCCGGGTACATGAATAAATTTTGAAACATCATGATGATAAAATTCAAACTC
Source organism: Chitinophagales bacterium (assembly GCA_020059395.1). GTDB lineage: Bacteria > Bacteroidota > Bacteroidia > Chitinophagales > Chitinophagaceae > Ferruginibacter. The sequence goes on from JAGVCC010000291.1 coordinate 11,012, forward strand.
TTTTTGTTTAAAAAGATGTTCAATATTTTTCAGATCGCCGGTAATTAAATTATCCATGCCAATAACATGGTATCCTTCTTTTATAAAGCGGTCGCACAAATGCGAACCTAAAAAACCGGCTGCGCCTGTAATTAAAACACGTTGCCCCCTCCGCCCCCTTAAGGGGGAACCAGACTCTAATGATTCATTATTCTTTTCGTTATTCATTTCTAATTATAAAAGCAGTTAAATAAAAATGGCTCTCTTTAGCCCCCTTTAGGGGGTTTGGGGGCTCACTGTTCTTCTTCCCACACTTACATAATAAAAGCCCATATCTTCCATATGCTTTAAATCAAATAAATTTCGTCCATCAAAAATCACTTTATTTTTTAAAAGCGAAATCATTTTATCAAAATCTGGTGTCCGGAATTCACTCCACTCCGTAGCAATTACCAATGCATCAGCATCTTTTAATGCATCGTACTGGTATTGTGCAAATTCAATTTTGTTGCCCAGTACAGCCTTTACATTATTCATAGCCTCAGGGTCGTATGCTGTTACACTGGCTCCGGCATTTATCAAAGCGTCAATTATATACAAAGCGGGTGCTTCCCTTATATCATCAGTATTAGGTTTAAAAGCCAAACCCCATAAGGCAATTTTTTTTCCTGCTAAATCATTTTTAAAAAATTTATGTATTGATGGCAGCAGGTGAAGTTTTTGCTTTTCGTTTACTTCCATTACTGCATCCAATAATTTAAAATCGTAGTCTACTTCGTCTGACGATTTTGCAAGAGCCTGCACATCTTTAGGGAAGCAACTTCCGCCGTATCCAATACCGGGAAATAAAAAACGCTTTCCAATACGTTCATCACTGCCAATACCACGTCTTACCATATCAACGTCAGCCCCCAACCGTTCGCACAGCTGGGCAATTTCGTTCATAAAAGTAATTTTGGTTGCCAAAAAAGAATTAGCTGCATACTTGGTAAGCTCAGCACTTCTTTCATCCATAAAAATCACCGGGTTTCCCTGACGCACAAAAGGGGCATATAAATCACTCATTACTTTTTTTGCCCTTTCACTGGTAGTACCAATAACGACACGGTCGGGTTTCATAAAATCATCTACGGCCACGCCTTCTCTTAAAAACTCTGGATTGCTTACTACATCAAATGCCACTTTTGCATTTTTGGCAATAGCTGCATGTACTTTATCAGCAGTGCCTACCGGTACCGTACTTTTATCAACTATAACTTTATAGTCTGTAATTATCTTGCCTAAATCATCCGACACACCTAAAATATACCTCAAATCCGCACTGCCATCTTCACCAGGTGGTGTGGGCAATGCCAAAAAAATTACCTGAGCATCTTTTACAGCTTCGCTAAGAGATGTGGTAAAATGCAGCCTTCCTTCTTTTTGGTTGCGCAAAAAAATTTTTTCCAAACCTGGTTCAAAAATGGTTATCTGCCCGGACGACAATTTGCCTACCTTAGTTTTATCAATATCAACACAGCAAACTTTATTACCGGTTTCTGCAAAACAGGTTCCGGTTACTAATCCAACATATCCAGTTCCAACTACAGCAATTCTCATCTTTTATTTATTTATAAATTCTAAAACTTTGTTTACAATATAAGTTTGCTGCTCTGTATCCAGCTCGGTATGCATTGGCAGGCTTATAACTCTTTGTGTAAGCCAGTCTGTAATGGGAAGCTGGTAACTACTGCCGCCAAATGCATCAAACACTTTTTGGCGGTGGGCAGGCACCGGGTAGTAAATCATAGAGGGGATGTTGTTATCGGAAAGGTACTGATTCAGTGCATCCCTATTAACACCTTCAAGCAGTAAAGTGTATTGGTGAAATACATGTTTGTTTGCCGCATCTCTAAACGGCACAGTTATCTTTTTATTATCTGCAAAAGCATTATCATAAAAATCGGCTGCTTTGCGGCGGGCCATTATATATTCATCAAGGTGTTGCAGCTTAATATCAAGTATAGCTGCCTGCATCGCATCTAAGCGGCTGTTACAGCCCACTACATCGTGGTAATAACGTTTGCTTTGTCCATGAGAAGCTATCATACGCATTTGTGCAGCAAGGCTATCATCATTAGTAAAAATGGCACCACCATCGCCAAAAGCACCTAAGTTTTTACTGGGGTAAAAAGAGGTGCAGCCAATATGCCCAATGCTGCCCGTTTTCATTATACTGCCGTCAGAAAATATAACATCGTTACCTATACCTTGCGCATTATCTTCAATAATAAACAAGTTATGTGCTGCTGCAATTTTCAATATGGCTTCCATATTAGCTGCCTGTCCGTATAAGTGTACTGGTACAATTGCTTTTGTTTTTGGGGTAATGGCTTTTTCTATAGCGGCAGGATCAATACAAAATGTTTTGGCATCCACTTCTACAAAAACTGGTTTTAAGCGCAGCAATGCTGCTACTTCAACAGTGGCAATGTATGTAAACGATGGTGTTATTACTTCATCTCCCGGTTCAAGACCAAGTGCCATCATAGCAATTTGCAGCGCATCGGTACCATTCGCACAGGGGATACAGTGTTTGCTGTTGTGATATTTCGCTAAATTATCTGCAAAGCCGCTTACTGCTTTACCACCAATAAACATCGAACTTTCCATAACACCAAGCACTGCTGCATCCACTTCGGTTTTAATTTTATGGTACTGTGTTTTGGTATCCACCATTTGAATGGGCCGCATAATGCAATTTTTAATGGTAGCAAAGATAATATTAGCAAAGCAGTTAGCAAAAGAACAGTACTTGTTGCAAAGCCAATTAATTGTTTAGTTTTGCCACTCATAAATGACGAGCCGTTTATTTTATAACATCTTTCTGTTTTTGTATTCTGCAGGCATACGCATGGCTGCATTATTTAACCCCAAAGCAAAACAGTGGCTTGCGGGCAGACGAACGCAAACTATTACTTTAAAACCAACTGACTCAACAACTGTTTGGATGCACTGCGCCAGTTTAGGAGAGTTTGAACAAGGCAGGCCGGTAATTGAAGCGCTTAAGAAAAATAATCCCGGTATAAGAGTGGTACTTACATTTTTTTCTGCAAGCGGTTACGAAGCATGTAAAAATTATGAAGAGGCAGATTATATTTTTTACCTGCCCATGGATAATATTTTTACTGCTAAAAAATTTATTGATGCCATAAATCCATCACTGGTATTGTGGGTAAAGTACGAATACTGGTTTTACTATTTGCAGGAGCTTAAAAAAAGAGAGATTCCTGTTTTGCTGATAAGCGGTGTTTTCAGGAGCAGCATGACTTTTTTTAAATGGTACGGCGGTATATGGAGAAATATGCTGGAAAATTTTGCACACTTATTTGTACAAAATGAATCATCAAAAAAAATGCTGCATAGCATCGGTATTACACAAAACGTAACCGTTAGCGGCGACACCAGATTTGACCGTGTAACAACCATTGCACAAACAGCATTAAACAACGAAATTATTACTGCATTTTGCAATAATAAAAAAACAATAGTGGCAGGCAGCACCTGGGAAGATGATGAAATTATTTTAGCTGCTTATGCTGATGAAACACATCACCAGCATAAACTTATAATTGTGCCACATGAGTTAGATAAAACACATCTTACCGAGGTAAAAAAAATGTTTAAGCAGTCGATTTGTTATACTGATGTGGAGCAAAACAGTACACTGCTGCAGACTATAAGCAACTATAATGTTTTAATTGTAGATACCATTGGCATGTTAAGCCGCCTGTACAGCATTGCGTACATTAATTATGTTGGAGGCGGTTTTACCAACGACGGCATACATAATATTTTGGAAGCCGCCGTTTGGGGCAAGCCTGTTATTATTGGTGAGAACTACGAAAAATATTTTGAAGCGGTTGATTTAGTAGAGAAAGGTGCTGCTGAAAGTATTGGCGACACCAACCAATTAAGAGAAGTAATTGCAGATTGGAATACTGATATAGATTATTATAATGAAAGTGCAGCAACTGCTAAAAGATATGTGTATGAAAATGCCGGAGCCACGGAAAGGATTATTAATTACATTCAGGCAAACCGCCTTCTTACCAGCTGAATAAACTGCTGAACCGTTTCACTATCATCCTTCCAGCCTATTTTAGTTTTAAGCTCCCGCTGTATCCAGTATTCCGCTTCGGGTAAAATAGAAAAACCGTTAATAGTTTTAATACTTCGTTCATACATATTCTCATCGCCCCGGAACAACTCATTAATAAACAAAAAACGGTCGTTAATACCAATAGCTTTTTTCAAATCTCTTATAGGTGTTTCTGTAAGTGTATCACCCAAATCAATCTTATGCTGTTTCAGAGTATCATTTAAAGATGCGCCGGTATCTGCCGTTTCATTAATTTCTTTTTTTGTTACTTCAACCTGCGGCAGCGGAATATGTTGTGCTAAAGTAGGTATCGGGTGTTCCTCATCATCAAACATAATAGCCGGCTTGTTATGCACACTCATTTTTTGTACAGCTTCTGCATTACGTTTTATTTCTTCCAGTTCTGCTTCAATTTCAGCTTCGTCAACCTGCAGTATCTGTACAATTTTTTCTTCTGCAACGGCTTGTTCAGCTACTGGCGCAGCGGGCTGCGGTATTGGTGGCAGTATAGTCGCAGGTATATCTACAGACACAACACTACTATTTGGCGCAGCAGTTTGCAATTGTGCCAGCTCTGCCTGCAGCATTTGTACTGTAATAAGCATTTGTGCCGCCGGTGCTTTGGCTGCAAACTGCTCATGTAATTTTTTTATGAGTGTTTCCACTCTTTCCATGTAATAACTTTATTTTTGATGCCCTTACAGCTTGAACGGGGCTTTTAAAATTGTGCCGTAAGTTACAAACTCAATCGTAAAAAAATACACAAATGTTTATAGAACCTAATATACGTGGTGAAAGAAGAGGCTGGATTGAAGTAATATGTGGCAGCATGTTCAGTGGCAAAACAGAGGAACTGATACGCAGACTTAAAAGGGTAAAAATTGCTAATTTAAAAGTAGAGATTTTTAAACCTGCCATTGATGTAAGGTATGATGCAGAAAAAATTGTAAGCCACGATACCAATGCCATCCTTTCAACTCCGGTAGAAAGTTCACAAACAATTTTGCTGCTGGCGCAGGATGTTGATGTAGTGGGTATTGACGAGGCACAATTTTTTGATGCTGAAATTGGCAACGTATGTGAACAGCTTGCCACCAGGGGCATTCGTGTAATTGTGGCCGGGCTTGATATGGATTATTTGGGAAATCCCTTTGGCCAAATGCCTGCCCTGCTTGCAAAAGCAGATTATATTACCAAGTTGCATGCTATTTGCGTTAAGTGTGGCAACATTGCTAACATCAGTTACCGTAAAGAGGCTAAAGGGCCGCAGGTTTTATTGGGCGAAAAAGATATTTACGAACCCCGTTGCAGGCATTGTGCGCAGGAAAGGGATTAAGTTTTTTGAGCCTGACATTTAATCACACTTCAACATTTGTGGCATCGCACTCTTCAACAGAATTAACGCCATTCAGCTTTCATTACGTTTTATAACAAAACATAGTTTGTAAATTGCAGCAATGAACAAAAGGGTTTTATCACTTTTAAAAAAAGATATACTGCTGGAGTTTCGGCAAAAGCATACTTTTTATGGTATCATCCTTTATATCGCTTCCACAGTATTTGTAATTTATCTGTCAATACCCGATAAGCCCGATGCCGTTATTTGGAACAGCCTTTTTTGGGTAATACAACTCTTTATCTGTGTAAATGCTGTAGCCAAAAGTTTTTTAGCAGAAAGCAAAGGGCGTATGCTGTATTACTTTTCCATTACATCTCCGGTTGAATATATAATAAGTAAAATATTGTACAATGCAGTATTGATGCTTATCATGAGCAGCATTACACTGCTGTTATTTTTATTGCTGCTTTCAAACCCGTTAAACAACAGCTTACAGTTTACAGGTATTGTACTTTTAGGTGGCCTTAGCATAAGCTTTGTTTTTACATTAATGAGCGCCATTGCTGCAAAAGCACAGCAAAATGCCGCTCTTATAGCCATCATGGGTTTTCCTTTAATAATACCGCAGTTAATGGTACTTATAAAATTAAGTAAAGCTGCCTTTGGCGAAGTTTTTAAACAAGGCATGGTGTTACAATTAACCGGCTTAATAATTGGGCTGGATGTGTTGGTACTTGCATTGGCCCTTGTTTTATTTCCTTATTTATGGAAAGATTAAGCCAGTTAAAACAATTCTTTAAACTTAAACTCTCCCTATCTTTGCGCCACTCAATAATTCATTTACATTCTTGTGAAGAAAAGCTGGTGGAAAATATTGTCTTTCGTTATACTGGTTTACACAGTTGTGGCTGGTTTTCTGTCTAAAGTACCCGATTTACCCATTATTCACCAATCCATACGTAACCTCTACTTTCATGTGTGCATGTGGTTTGCTATGATGGTTATGTTCATCATCAGTTTTATTTACAGCATCAAATACCTGTCATCTTCCAAATACAAAAATGATATTTATGCATCGGGCTATGCATCCGTAGGTATTTATTTGGGTTTACTGGGTTACATAACCGGTGCTATTTGGGCAAACTATACTTGGCTTACCGATCAAAATCAAAGCCTGGGCAGTATTTTAAAAGAGCCTAAATTAATTGGGGCGGCCATTGCCATTCTTATTTATGGAGCTTATTTTGTGCTCCGTGGTTCTTTTACCGATATTGATAAAAAAGCAAGGGTAACTGCCGTATATAATATTTTTGCTTTCGCCATGCTTTTTCCAAGCATCTGGATTATACCCCGTATGGTAGGCAGCCTGCACCCGGGCGCACCTGGCAGCGATAGCGGTAACCCTGCACTAAATGCTCAAAATGATTTAGATGCTGGTATGCGCATGATTTTTTGGCCTGCAGTAATTGGCTGGTGTTTATTAAGTACATGGATAGCCACACTACGTATAAGAATTCAATTATTAAAAGATAAAACACTGCTTAATGAATAAATATATTCAAAAGCTTATTGCCTTATTAATCTTCATTTGTACAAGCGCAGCTTTGCAGGCTCAATCTGCAAACGACACAGAGTTAATGCGAAGCAATGGAAAAATTTATGTGGTGGTAGCCGTATGCCTTACCATTTTGATTGGTTTATTTTTATACGTATTTTCAATAGACAGAAAAATAAGTAAGTGGGAAAAGGAAAAATAAAGCGGATTGCCAGCCGTTTTAATAACAGAAAAAACTAAACTTTAATAACAACGATTGCTAAAAACTAAACAAAAAGATTATGTCAGCCGAAACGCACTACAGCTTTTTTCAAAGTGTAGAAAAAAGTTTTGATAAAGCCGCAAAATTCACCAGTTGGGATACTGGATTGCTGGAACAAATTAAACAGTGTAATTCAGTATTACGAATGCACTTTCCGGTAAAAGTAGATGGTAAGATAGAAGTAATAAAAGCATACAGGGTACAGCACTCACATCATAAAGCACCTTGCAAAGGCGGTATTCGATACAGTCCCGAAGTTAATTTAGATGAAGTGATGGCCCTCGCCGCTTTAATGACTTTTAAGTGTGCAATAGTAAATGTTCCTTTTGGCGGTGCCAAAGGTGGCATTACCATCGACCCAAAAAAATACACAGCTTACGATTTAGAAAAAGTTACCCGCCGCTATACCGCAGAACTGGTAAAGAAAAATTTTATAGGTCCTGGCATTGATGTACCTGCACCAGATTATGGTACGGGTGAAAGAGAAATGGCATGGATAGTAGATACGTATCAATCTTTAAAGCCCGGAGAAATTGATGCTGCAGGTTGCGTAACCGGCAAGCCTGTAACACAAGGTGGTGTACGTGGCCGTAAAGAAGCAACAGGCCTCGGCGTATTCTTCGGCATAAGAGAAGTATGTAACATGACAGATGTTATGCAAAAGTTAGGACTTACCACAGGTGTAAAGGGGAAAACTGTAGTGGTACAGGGTTTAGGTAATGTAGGCTACCACAGTGCTAAATTTTTCAGAGAAGCAGGTTCAAAAGTTATTGCTCTGGCTGAATATGAAGGAGCTATTATGAACCCCGATGGATTAAATGAAGATGAAGTTTTTCAGCACCGTAAAAAAACAGGTTCTATTTTAAACTTTCCTGGTGCTACTAACCTTGCAAAAAATACTGATGCACTGGAACTGGAATGTGATATTCTTATTCCTGCTGCATTAGAAAATGTAATTAATGGAGAAAATGCACCACGGGTAAAAGCAAAAATTGTAGGCGAAGCTGCAAACGGCCCCTGCACACCAGAGGCTGATGAAGAATTTACACGGCGTGGAATTTTATGTGTGCCGGATATGTATTTGAATGCGGGTGGTGTAACCGTTAGTTATTTTGAGTGGCTTAAAAATTTAAGCCACGTACGGTATGGTCGCATGGAAAAACGATTTGCAGAAAATTTAAATAGCCATATTTTAGGGCAGATAGAAGAACTTACCGGTAAAAAAGTAAGTCAATCAGAAAGAGAATTCATCATGCATGGCCCCGAAGAACAGGATTTAGTACACAGCGGCCTAGAAGAAACAATGATTACAGCCACCAGGGAAATAATGCAGATATGGAAAGACAATCCTTCTATACCTGATATGCGTACTGCAGCTTATGTAAGTGCTATTAATAAAGTGGCCAACAGTTATAATGAACTGGGTATTTTCCCATAAGCGATAAATTACTTTATTTTAAAAATCCCGGACTTATCCGGGATTTTTTGTTAGGCAACTGATTTGTCATTCTTTCCCACCTTCTGTATCAGATACCTTTGTAAAATATTATCTGGATTTTATATTCAAGGTACTCTTTAAACTAAAAGTAAAAAGCTTCTCCACTGTCATCCGTTCAGCGCAATTCAACTTTTC